>JANLSD010000239.1:0-34964 GCA_031362245.1 Acaryochloridaceae cyanobacterium OTE_25_metabat_464
TTCCCAGAAAATTGTTACACTCGATCCCCCTCAATCCCCCTTAAAAAGGGGGACTTTGACTCTGAAGCCCCCTTTTTAAGGGGGTTGGGGGATCGAGTGCAAGAAGCTTGTGATCTACTGAGACTTCACGGCTTCTGAGCAATCCGAATTACCTCGGTCAAAATGCTATCTAATCCACCATTGATATTAATGTGCTCAATCTTCTCCGCAATCCGCTCCAAAATTTCCAGCTCCTTCAGCCGTAACGCGATCGGGTTATCCTCCATCACCTTCGCTGTATTCAACATACTGCGCGTCGCCGCCGTCTCCTCCCGCCGCCGAATCACATTCGCTTGAGCCGCCTTCTCAGCCTCCACCACCTTAGACAAAATCGCCTTAATTTCCCCCGGCAAAATAATATCCTTCACCCCAACCGACTCAATCTCAATGCCATAGTCCGCCGTCTTTTGGCGGATATACTCCGCCACACTCGCATCAATCGTGCCCTTATCCTCCAACAGCGCATCCAAACTCCGTGTCCCCACTGCACCCCGCAGCGCAAACTGAAGCTCCTTGTACACAAAATTCTCAATATCCGATAGCTCCGTCTTCGCCCGCACCGGATCCGTAATGCGATAGCCCGCCGTCAGATTCAGCCGCAGCGGCACCTTATCCTTCGTCAAAATCTCCTGACCCGAAACCTCCAGAGTTTGCAGCCGCAAATCCACCGATTCCGTTTGAATCGATCGCCCAAACACCCACCAAACATGTAATCCCGCAGGCAAAGTGGATTGAAACGCCCCATCCACATACAGCAGCCCAATATGCTGCGCCTTCACCTCCTGCATGTGCAGCGCCTCATGGCTCATCTGCAACACCTCCGCCAGCCCAGAAACCAGCTCCGCCACCAAACGCGGTGGCAGTTTGGAGTCACTACTAATATCGATCGCCTCCACCTCAACGCCCTTCCAAAACAGCTTGCGACTGCATGGGGGTAGAACCGCGATCGCCTTGCCTCGGTGCCGTGCCACCGCCACCTCCCGCACCCCAAGCTGCACCGTCTCGCAGAACGCCGCCACAAACTCAGGATGGTTCTCAAGCAGCACCTCCTCATTGGGGAAATTCGGAGCAGGCTGGGTGCGGTCAAACTTCTGGACACTCACCTTGCGCCCAAACGTCCAAAAGCCATAGTCTCCTGGCGCAAGGGGACGGACAAAATTTCCCTGCTCATACAGCAGCCCCATCTGCGACTCAGAAACCTGGATCAGATCTATCCCATCAATCTTTACCCCGCGAAGCTGATTCACAAACGCAGCGGGTAACTCCAAACTCTCTTCTAAATTAAATAGATGGGTTTCCACCTCAATAAACCCACGCCAAAACGCCCGCAGTTGATTGGGTCCAACGGTCATCCATCGCTGCCCTAAACGCACCAAAGCCGCTTGGTTAAACTGCGTCTTCACCACCTCTAAATTGGCGTTAATGGCCGTGGGATGGGTTTGGAGCAACAGCTCTAAATTCTCAATTCTTGCCTCTGGCTGATTCAGGTCAAAGGTTTCCAGCGTCCAGCGACCCCAGCGTAGGTAATGGGTACCTGATCGCAGAATGGTTTTGAAATCGCTCCGGCGGTATAAAAAACCCCGCTCGTTGGGCTTAATGTAAAACGTCTTAAACATGTTGGATTGTCTAGGTTGATAGCCCTACTAGAGCTGGTGTTCACGGATTTTAGTGCGGGCGATCGCCCATCCCCCCTCAGATTAACAACACCGTCCCCCTCGCCGTCCAGCCCGAAGGCCAGACCTTGAGAGAACCCAGTGTTGAAATAGACCTTGCTAAAGACTCGACGCTTGATCGCAGTGCCATCAAGATGTTGTCAAAGTTGGAGACTACTCATGGGGGAGGATTGGGGCGATCGCACTGGCCTAAAACCCGCTGCGGCACGCCATTACCTAGGGCAACAGCACTTCGCAGAACACCAGCACAGCAGAGCGAAAAAATAATGGACTCGAACCACCTTGGGATTGCTCCCGTACCACTTGGACTAGTTGGAATCGAGGTGCCCATACCCAGGGCGGGGGATTGTTAGGAGTACAGGAATCGAACCTGTTACAGTCAGAGGAATAGTCTGATGCTCTACCAAATGAGCTAACTCGGGCGTTTGATGTAGGATTTGAACCCACGACTTACCCATTCAAGTGGGCTGCTCTACCCCTGAGCTAATCAAACGGTGGATCCAGTAAGATACGTTGCGGTACACACCCAAGAACATGCTCAAGTGCGCCAGTCAGGGGGAAAAACCTGAACCGCTGCATTGTAAATTAATCTGCTCCAACGGCAAAGTAGCACACCCTATCGTCTTTGTGGGGATTTTTCTAGGGTTATAGGGGCGATCGCCCAGATCCCCGCTCAACCGTCAACTCTGAAAACCCCTTCAAATAGAAGCCCCTTCTGAGATATGATCGTTGGGGTCATGACAGACTGAATTTCTGAGCGAGTTTAAAAAAGAGGATAGGACGCAGTGATTAGAGTAGCGATCAACGGGTTTGGGCGCATTGGACGTAACTTCATGCGATGCTGGCTGCAGCGACCAAGCAGCAATATTGAGATCGTTGCCATTAATGACACCTCCGACCCCAGAACCAACGCCCACCTTCTCCGCTATGATTCCATGCTGGGCGTGCTGGATGCAGACATTAGCGCAGATGATAGCTGCATTTACGCCAACGGTCATGTAATCAAATGCGTCTCTGACCGTAATCCAGAAAACCTCCCTTGGAAAGACTGGAACATCGACATTGTGATTGAAGCGACTGGCGTGTTCATCTCTCCAGAAGGCGCAGGCAAGCACATCAAAGCAGGCGCTAAGAAAGTCGTTATTACGGCACCTGGAAAGGGTTCAGTGCCCATGTATGTCTTTGGCGTTAACCACCAAGACTACAAAACCAGCGACGATATCATTAGTAATGCAAGCTGCACTACCAACTGCCTAGCACCCATCGTCAAAGTGCTCCACGACGAGTTTGGCATCCAGCAGGGGATGATGACCACCACCCACAGCTACACTGGCGACCAACGCATTTTAGACGCAAGCCACCGCGACCTTCGCCGCGCACGGGCTGCTGCGGTTAATATTGTCCCAACTTCAACGGGTGCAGCCAAGGCTGTTGGGCTAGTTATTCCTGCATTGGCTGGCAAACTGAACGGCATTGCGCTGCGCGTGCCTACCCCAAACGTTTCCGTTGTAGACTTTGTCGCAATGGTCGAAAAGTCCACCATTGCAGAGCAGGTTAACGAAAGCCTCAAAAAAGCAGCAGAAGGCTATATGAAGGGCATTTTGCACTTCAGCGACATTGAACTCGTTTCTAGCGACTACAAAGGCCATCCTTGTTCTTCCATCATTGATGCAGCCCTCACAATGGTGATGGGTGGCAACATGATCAAAGTTGTTGCATGGTATGACAACGAATGGGGCTATAGCCAACGCGTACTAGACCTGACTGAGTACGTCGTTTCTAAGTGGTAAGCCGCCACACCAACGAATAGCTAAAGCGAAAGCCCGAAACCTTAGGTTTCGGGCTTTCGCTTTAGCGTAGAAAAGACATCCCATCAGTATCTCCAAGGACTAACGCAGTAGACTCAACTCTAACGGCCCTGTAATTCACCGTGGACTGACACGTCCTAAACGGTTTCTAGCCAATCATAGATACTGCTGAGCTGGTCTAACGTAATCAAGCCATAGTGCCAGAGAATAATGGGTAACGAACCCGAACTTCTGATAGTGTGGCGCAACGCTAAGTCAATAGAGTCACTGGGCAATAACAATTCCTCTTTGAGGAACCTGAGCAGTCGTTTTTGTGTAGTAGTGGCCATAATCTTACCCCCGATAAATTGAAGCCGTCGGGACATATCCATGAAGAGGTGATGTACCGCTCCTTGTGCAGACGCATTGGCTTGTGTAACTGATTGAACGATATTTTTACGGATGTGACATCCATAAAAATACTGAACTTCAGTGTTCCAAAAGACTGATAAAAGAATATGAGCAGAGTTTAAGGTCAGTTTTGTTAGAAAAAGGAGAACGTGCGCTAAGGCCCAATGCCTTAAGCTACTTACCTTAGAGAAGCTCAAGCCTTTCTCTAACCCTGACTATCCACACACCTAAGTATCTCAAAATCATTCTTCTATCTATCTTGAAACGTTGACCTAAACTATCCTCTTTTTTGAGATGACTTAGCCCTTCGTAGCCGCATTGAAGTTGCTACAAGCGTTTTAATAGTTTTGATTTGAAAGATTTTCACACCAGTCCCCAGAAGATAACATGCCAGAAATTAGATCAAACCTTACTTAAGCATGTCTTTAGAAACGCATCCATACTGATTTCGGAACTGATTTTGGAGAAATTTAGAGATAAACCTATACCCTATTGGGTATTCTGATCGAGGCGGCATAGGTCCGATCGTCGATCATGTCCTCTCAAATGACGAAATCATCTGCATTGCAGCCAAACTGAAGCGAGTCGAACAAGGAAATTCAGTATGGTCATGGAGAGTGGAGTAAACTGTAGAGGATTCGATTTAGATAAACGCTGTTTGATATAAATCTTTATCAATTCAGTCAATAGCATAGAACGACTAGGAGATTCAAAAGATATGCCCCAACTCCAGGCTAGCCCGGACATTGATTTTCATAGTGATATCTACCGTGACGCCTATAGCCGAATTAACGGAATCGTGATTGAAGGCGAACAGGAGGCTCACGAAAACTACATCCGTCTAGCACAGATGATGCCCAATCAGAAAGATGATTTAGTGCGTCTTTCTAAGATGGAGGCTCGACACCGGAAAGGATTTGAGTCCTGTGCGAGAAATCTTAGCGTCACGCCAGATTTAGCGTTTGCCAAACAGTTTTTTGCCAGCTTGCACCAAAATTTCCAAGATGCCGCGAGTGAAAATAAGGTGGCAACCTGCTTGGTGATTCAGTCTTTGATTATCGAGTGCTTTGCGATCGCCGCTTACAACATCTACATCCCCGTCGCGGACGACTTTGCCCGTAAAATTACGGAGGGTGTGGTGAAGGACGAATACAGCCACCTGAATTTTGGCGAAGTGTGGCTTGGGGCAAACTTCGAGTCTGTGAAGGAAGAAGTTGAAACCGCCAACCGTCAAAATTTACCCATTGTCTGGCGGATGCTGGGGGAAGTTGAAAAGGATGCCAAAGTCCTGAACATGGAAAAAGAAGCCCTTGTGGAAGACTTTATGATCCAGTACGGCGAAGCTCTTAGCAATATTGGCTTTACCACCCGCGACATCATGAAGATGTCTGCCTACGGCCTAGTCGCGGCCTAGTTGGTGGACTCAGTCCCAATTCATCGTTAATCCAAAAAACACGTCCTGGGGGCGTGTTTTTTGGTTTCATTCCACAACCCTACGAGTTCAGAATGTCTCATAGACCCATTGGTATTGATTTGTTACAGGCCCAGGGGGACTGAGTCAAACCCCCGACCGATTCATTATGAACAATCTGTATTACGCTCGCTGAAGTTAGGTGATCCTTTGCTGCTGAGCATGGATATGTCTTAGGCTGCACGGTACTGGGGTATTGAGGTGCCCATTAGCCGATGCGATCGCAACTATCAGAACCCTTCAAGAGGCTTGGTAAATAAAATTTAGCCCCAAAACAACGCCGATTCAAATCTGAAGTGCAACAGACACAACTAAAACTGATGAATCAAAAAAAGATGCCGTATTTTAAAAATACGGCATCTTTTTCTATATCCAACTATTTATCTAGTAGCTTTTGTGCGTCAGGGCTAGGAGAGTATTGATATCCTCCAGCGGCCTGATCTGAGTCATCCATTACACGAGGGGTTACGAGTACCACAAGCTCTCTCCTAGAACGCTCACCCCTTTCACTACGGAATAAACGCCCTAACAGGGGAATATCTCCTAGAATAGGTACTTTCGTAACGCTTTTCGTATCGGTGTCTTGGATAATGCCAGTCATTACTAGAGTCTGGCCATCGCGCAAACGAACCTTACCGGTTTCTAAGCGTCGCTGGTTGAGTAGTGCTCCAGTGAGCCTAGTATTTGAGGTACTTCCAGGAAAGATAAAGTCATAGGAGCTTACAACTGCACTGACTTCTGGGGATACGCTCATCGAAATAAAACCGTTGTCATCCACGCGATCAACCGTCACGTTGAAGATAACCCCAGCTTGACGAATAATAGGCTTGATGGTCGTTGAAGCAATACCGCCACCAGAACCTGTAGCCGATTGAGTAGAAGTTTGCTCAAAACCTGAGAACACTTCTTGGGTAAGGTTTACTTGGGCGGAACTACCTTCCTGCACAATTAAAGTAGGATCGGTTAAAATTTTGGCATTGGAGTTTGTTAAACTAGCGTTGATGTTACCCGTTAAAATGTTAGCAATCGGCAGACTTCCAGGAGCCCCAAATCTAATCCCTAACCCTCCACCGCCGAATGTTAAGGCTGCTGAAGATCCTGGGGGACGGAATGTTAAGCTAGTGCTAAAGTCTTCCTTTTTACTCAAGTCAATATCAACAATTTTGACGTTGACGGAGGCTTGACGCTTTCTTAGATCAAGCTGCTGGATAATACTCGTTGCCATAGCAACTTTGTGGGGTGTTCCAATCAATGTGACTGAGTTGAGCCGACCATCTGCCACAACCTGTAACCCCTTCAACAAGTCAGAAGCAGCAGCCTCTTGATCTTGTCCACCACTACCGCCTTTGTTAGCGCCGTAGGACTCCAAGATCTCCTTGGCTCCTTTCTCTTTATACTCTTCAGCATATTTAGAGATGCGACTGAGCGTCGAAGCTGAAGCCGAACCACTGGAGCCACCCGAAATAGAACTCGTTGCGTCACCGCCACTGGAGGTAATGCTTGCGGAAGCACCACTAATCGAACCACCCACCTGAGAGGTGCCAATCAAGGCGTTGGTAAAGGTTAGCTTGGCAGTAGCCCGTAACTGGTTCAGACGGAGGGTTCTGACAATCCGGTTTTGAGCATCGCCCGGCAATTCTTTACCCACAAAGACCGTATTGCCAACTTTATTGGCCTGCATTCCAGAGAGGCGCAGAACATAGTTAAAAACATCCTGCACGGACTCATTTTCAATATCCAGGGAGATGGTTGCACCGGAGTCTCCTCCGCCAGGTTTAGAAGGATCACTAGACCCTCCTTCACCCTCAGCAAACGCAACGTTCACATTTGCTGACCGTCCCAGGAGTGTTAGCACTTCACGAACAGGTGCATTCCGCAACAGTAGCTTGGGAATCACCTGGGAGCTTCCGCCTAGATCAATCGAATCGGCATCCACATTAATTGCACCCACTGCAATATCACCAACGGGTGGTGCAATGGCACGAGATCTAAAGGACGGTGTAGAATTTGGAGCTTGACCGATGCTAGGGGTTGGATTCGCGGTCGAGCCACCTAATGTTGTTGCAGCGTTGAAACGCATGACCAATACACCACTGCGCTCATCTCGACGAATGGTATCGGAGACGGGAGCAGATTGGAGGCCCTGTACCGTAATCCGTACGGTATTTGCATCCAACTGACGCATTTCAATTGATTCAATGCCAGGTGAAGGCTTGGCTTGGCTAAAGCTTTGCCCAGTGGGTAAGCGCAGTTGCGCATTGCTGATATCCGCCACCGAGGAGTTGCCTCGGTTGACCGTAAAGACAGGGGGCCGATTGTTACCCTGTGTTTTGAGGGTTAGTTCAAAGCCTTGGCCTGAAGGGGCTACCTGTACCCCTGTAATTTCTGTTTGTGCCGCTTGTGCCGGTACATTTATGGCAACGACCAAAGCCGCAGAGCCGATCGCAAATCCGTAGCGTTTAAGATCCCAGTTCACCCTTAACTCCTGTTGTTTTTAAGACACATTAAAAGCTGTAATAAGTAAGAAAATCCAGCCGATTCGTTCATCTCAGCCATTGCTAAATCCCTATGGAGTTGCAGGTGCCGGCTGACCTGAAGGCTTGGCTTGGCTAGAAACCGGAGAAATCTTCGAAAGAGCAGCCAACTCTTCTTCTGTTAACGGTACATAGGCATAAAGCTTAAAACTACAGGTCACAAGGTTGGCTGGTGCCACCCCTGGCGTGTTAACAGGCTGCTTTAGCTCCATTTTGAAGTCCCGCAAGACCAGTAAAGTCTGAAGCCGATCCACTGCTCGCATAATTGCAAGGGTTTGAGTAAAGGTGCCTTCAAACGCAACATCGGTCACTCGGCGCTTAATTTTATTATTCAGCTCCACCCCAACTGAGCTATCCGCTACCGTTCCCGTGAGGCCATAATCGGGCGTAAATTTTTGCAGTTGGGCATTACTGGCAACAATAATACGGTTGAGATCTAAGAGTAAGGTTTCAAGATCTTTTTGGGTCGAAAATAACCCTCTTACCTGTTTGTTTTTGTCTACCGCTGCATTAACCCGTGCCACAATTTTTTGAATGTCACGAACCGTCTCTTGCTGGTTCTGAATCTTTTGCTCTTTTTGGGTAATTTTGTTCTGTAGGTCTTGGGTTTCAGCAAGCTTTGGCAATATCATGCTGAAGGCCATCCATCCGGCTAAGCCAACGCCTGCTAAAGCAATCAAAATTCCGCTAACGCTTGGCGTAAATGTAATGCCAAAGGCTGTTGGGTAGACAGGGGTGCCGAGTCCGCTATTTCCCGGCGAGTATCGATCTGAGACGGTCATGGCTTCATTACTCCTTGTCGCTTGAGGACCTCTATTCGAGAGACTAATCCTGAAGCACCTTTAGCATTTAAGACTTGTAGCAGTTCAGAGGCAGGCACATCACTGAGCTGGGTTTGCAGGTCATACTTAACCAATGCAACGCCCGTTTGAGCATCAACTGGGTCTCGTTGAGATAACATCAGTTGGGTTTTGTCTGCTTTTAGGAAGGGAGACTTCCGCAGAGTTAACTCAAAATCGTTGATGTCACTAAAGTTTAATGTGGTGCCTGAGAGCTTTAGGTCATTGGACGGTGGTGGCGCAACAGGTGCTGCACCTGGACTCGGGGAGGGACTTGGCGCTGGAGCCACTTGGCCTGGTGGCGGTGGCGGCGGTGCTGAAGCCACCTGTTCAATTTTGGTAATGCGTAAGGTGGATGGAACGCGATCGCGAAGGTCTTGCAGGGTCGCAGACCAAGGCTTTATTTGATTGAAGATCGTCGCCAGTGCCGCAGTCTCAGATAAGATGACTTTTTCTTTGGCTTGGAGTTCATCTACCTTCGATAACTTAGGCGCTAATTTTTCAAGGTCTGACTGGAGATTTTGATCCTTATTGGCTAACTGCTGATTAAACAGCGATAGCCCCCCTAACAAGAGCAAGACAAGACCCACTAGTCCACCGGCAAGCGCTCCACCCAGAATGAGTGGTGTTTTACTTTCACCGCTGCCACCTACAAAGGTGCCCTGAGCAACCGTCCCTGTCCCAAGTTCGGGCCGATCATTGAGAAGATTAATATCAATTTGGTGCATCGTTAAATCTCCCGTAATCCAAGACCCATTACAATTCCTAAGGCGGGACGTTGCGCCGCAGGAATATCAGAGAACCCTTGAATGCTCAGGCTTTCAATTGGGTCTATTAAAGTTGCAGGATAGCCCAGTCGAATCGAGAGAAATTCATCAATTTGACCAATCCCTGCACCAACGCCAGACAAAAAGACCTGACTAATTTCCAGGTTGTCACCCTGGTTTAGATAAAAATCAATGGAGCGTCGCAGCTCATCGGATAGGTCGCCCAGCATTCGCAAAATTGCAGCCGCACTGGGGTTAGCCGCGTCTCCGGCAATGGTTTCGGTGGCACTCACGGTGAGGGGCACGCTCATCCCTTGCAAAAGATCAGCACCCATGGAACTGGGCAAGTTCATCGCACGACTCAGGGCACTTTGCAGTTGAAAGGTACCGATGGGAATTTTGCGATTGAACTGCGGAACGCCGTCAAGAACAATGCTAATTTCGGAACCATCACAATCAATATTAACCAGGGCCACTGCTTCTCCAGTTGTAAACTGCAAAAGCTGATTGCGAAGGGCACGCAGAAGGGCAAAGCTGCTGACTTCTAAAACTTTGAGCTGTAAACCTGCTTGTTCAAAAACGTTTAAGTAGGAGTCTGTAATTTCTTTTGGGGTTGCCACCAAGAGAACTTCAACTCGCTCAATGCCGTCGTCGTCAATTTGGGTGTCTAACTTTTGAAAGTCAACATCCGCATCTTCTCGCGAAAACGGGAGGTAAAGTGCCGCCTCTTGGTTCAGCACCATATCCCTTAATTCAAAGTCGTCTAGTTCGGCAGGGAGCCGAATCAATCGAATGACGGCTTCTCCGACAGGGATGGAGCTGATCACTTTACGAGCCTTGATTTTTTTGTCCTCAAGGCCCTGGCGAATCACGTCTGCGATCGCATCGGGATCAATCACCCGTCCATCTTGGTAAGCGCCTTCGGGCAGAGGAAGGGAGATAAAAGCATCAACTTTAATCCCTTTTTTGCTCTGTTCAAGCTGCACAATATTAACGCGTTCAGGGGTAAGTTCTACCCCCAATCGCTGGCTAGGTTTAGAGAAAAAGTTGAGTGAAGTAACCACAGACTTAACCGCTGTTCACTGGATGTTCAAAGACTAACTGAAGCCAACTTTAGCGCTGCATGACTGAGTTGCAGTGCCTAACGCCTTATAGAACGACGTCATCTTTTCTTTCGAGTGAAAGAAAACTTTTAAAAACCTTATTTAAGATACGGTTCTCAAAAGTCAGTCCTGTAGGGATAATACCCAAATTAATAGAGCGTTTGATCATTTGGTTATGCATATAGCTTGTCTAAACAGGATGGACATGAATACATGCATTTTCATACTTAGACAGACTGAGCATACACCATTCTCAAAAGCCAGTAATCTAGCGGTATCGTCTATAAGCTCTAAACTCAGACGGTTTAGCCCACAAAAAGGGCCGAAATCCTAAAAATATCGACCCTCCTCTTTGAGTTTAAGGGATCTAGTCTTAATGATGGGTTTGCAGTAGCGTGGCTAACACCCCTAACCAATGAGTCGGTGACAGCATGGTCCACAATTCAGACATCGGTCGAGCCACCTGCTCAAAGTCACGGCTAAACAGTTCTTGCTTCAAAAACACAGCACGGGGGGTTATCGGAGGAAGGTTTGCTGCATTGTTAAATAATGGGTCATACCGCCAGAGACGATTGGGAGGGTTGTAAATATTACAGTCAGCCAAGGAACCACTACCACACCAAGCGCCATTTACCTTGCGGGGCGCACCCAAGCTAACCATAGAACCCTGATAGGTAAAATCCGTAAAGCCGCTAAAACTATAGCCGTCACTCCAATCTTCATGAAAGCGAGGATAGTTATTCAATCCACCTCCAGCGGTCGGTAAGAGTTGATCTTGTCCCCCACGATTGACGCCTCCAGTGATGTCAATGCCAGCTAAAAATGCTGCATTAATGGTGGTGGCAGATGCGGGCCGACCCAGCGTAGACACTCCGCTAACCTTGGAGCTAATGGGGTTGTTACTATAGGAGTCGTCTAAAGGCCAGCTATTAGAAAGCACATTAATTGTATCTGCCATTACAGCAGCAGGCTTTCTAACGTCATCATCAAAATTGCCGTTATTGCAGGTGGTTGAGCCACAGTTGTAATCGCCTTGGATATAAACGGCCTGATCGGAAACGACCGAAAGCCCTTGCATGGAGATGCCAGCAACAGGTGAGGCCAGATCTTTCCCATTATAAATCCGCACACCATAATCGTTGGAAGCAGGGGGCGTTGGATTAGAGTCAGGGCCTTTGACGGTCAGAAACCAAACTAGTCCACCCTCTGTGTCATCATCCAAAGCCTTCCTCCCCCCCGTAACTCCTATATCCATAAGGCTAGATGCACACCCTAACAGCCCCCGAATGTCCACATTCAGCATTTTGATGGGGGTGTAGTCTGTCGGGCCAGTGCCGAATTTGCCATGTTTTTCACGGTAATTCTTAAACGTATCTTCAGAATAGGAAACGATCGTCTTACGAATTGTTGTAGGCCCTGAAGTCGTTACTGGAGTGGTCAGCGTGACGTTTGTGCCTGAAGCGGATTGGACAAAATAAATATGTGCATCGTCTCCGAACGTCACAACATCTCCAGCGCTAAAGCTTGAACTAGGAGCACTCGCAAGCGAAATACTTGCTGAACTAGTGACGGCAGCAGTGGTCTGTGCTTGAATTGGAGCGCAGGTTGTATCTTTTAAGGCAGTTGTTCCGGAAGAATCAGGGGTATCACTTTGGGTACGAACTTGAACACTTGGAGGTGTGGTGGTTAAATCTAAGGCAATCCGTAGATCGGCAGCATTCCAGTAGCGCCCGGAAGAGGCCGCATCAAACTCTCCTGCATCAGGGAGCTTTAACGGCTGAACTCCAACCCGAATCTGATTATTCCATGCCGTCAAATTAGAGGTGGGAAACAGCTGGCGAGGCCCACTGCAAGATAAAGCCTTAGGATTAGTAGGGTCATAGATTTCGACCGTACCCGAACAGATGTTCTCTTGCTTTTCCCCGCGATAGAGACTGCCAGAAGCGGTCACTTGCCCCTCGATGGTATACGTACCGGATTTTGAGGCGTTCAGGTAAAGATCGTTATTGCTATGAATCGGCCCATTGATCGTCATGGTGGGCGGTAGCAAGACATCCATGTCCTGGTCATAAAATGCAGCAAATTGAAACAACGGAATCAATCTACTTTTGAGCTGCATTCCCAGAATGGCAGTGGGCTGCATTTGTTTATCTTGAGCAATTGAGATCACGTTGTAGCGATACTCTTGAGCACTTAAACCGCTAAAAAGCTCTCCTGCCGGAATCACAATCGAACTTGGGACGTCTAGGGTCAGATCTTCAACATAGGTCGAAACCGGCTGTACGCCAATATTGGTATCCGTTATACACCTAAACTCTCCATTACCAAGGTCTTTAGGGTTCACCCCTGGTGTAACGCAGGCTTTCCAATCTGTAGGAGGTGTTCCCGTTGGACGGATATAGCCAATAAATTTAGCCCTAATGTCTTCTGCCCGTCGATTTAGCCCAGCTTCTGCGTTATAAAACCCCGTATTGCTTTTAGCAGAAGCCGTAGAGCTAACGTTGTCTACCTTGCTGGTAATCGCATAGGTAATCAGCAACACAGACAAAACCAAAAGCACAGCAATGGTGATGACCAATGTATAGCCCCCGCTCGAGTGGCTTTTCCTGGACTGGAGGCGTAGGAGCAGAAGCATCAAAAATGAAGTGGTTGGATTGCGATAAGGTTTCATTGCCTAAGGTCTCGACAAGCTATTACGAGGGAAAAACTGAGAAGTTAAGGTTTGGATGGTGGGGTTTGCATCTGGGCCGCCATTAGCCGCCCTAAGGGTAACTTCAACGGACTGGATCGTTTGCCAGTCTGTATAGGGACCCGTAGAATTTGCATTAAATCCAGTGTCGATCCAGGCGTTGGCCACTAGCCCTCTTAATTGAAAGTCTCTCAGACGACTCACGATTTGATACGTTGTATTTTCTTCTCGATTGACAGTTTCTAGGGTCAGGATGCGATCATTTTTTGCATTAGGTGGGTCTGATAGAAAATAATGACGCTGTTCTAGAATATAAATCTGTGGGTTATCCTTGACACGATATTTATATGAAAAATTAGCAACAACCTGAATTTCATCGTTTGTATTTTCGCCAAAATAGGTAAAAAACTCACCCCTACCCGCAGCCGGATCGTAAATGTAAGCCCAGCTACATTCATCATTGCTTCCACCATTTTGCGTGCAGTTTCCAGGTGGATTGACACAATTTGCTTTACTAGGGCCAACTCTACAGCGAAAGTTATGCCAACTGTCAACATCATCAGAAATTGAGTTTGGTGGAACAGTCGTGTCTGTAAAACGACAGGATGACTTACTCTTAGGTGCTTTGTCAGAAACCTTTATCGTGTTCGGAGAGCCTTTCACATCCTCACAAACATTTAAAGCAGTATCTAAAAGCTTTCGCTGAACCCATAACTCATCGGAATCCCCCGCTCCACCATCAACAAGGCGAACAATGGGCAGATTTAACCCTGGCCCCACGTTTTCACCGGCCTGACGAATATCTGTGCCCATAAAATCCATTGCGGATTGGAGGGTTTGATTGGTCACGGTATTGGCTTGTTGATTCAGATATTGTCTTCGTTGAGTGATGATTAAGCTCAGCGAAACCCCCAAAATAACGAACGACATAACGACCGTTACCGTTAGCTCCAGTAAAGAAAATCCAGACTGTGCTTTCAGAAGTGGCTTAAACGACATCATAAGTCAGTCTCTATTGCTCAAACTTCGTATAAATCGTGGATACTTCATATACTGGATTAGTGCTGTTACCATTGCTAAATTTTTGGTAAACTTTGACACGAATATAGCGAGAGTTTAAGGTGCAATACTCCTTAAGTGTATTAACGGGAGTTGTTTCACAATAAATGACTTCGGCGCTATAGTTTTTGCCATAGGCCGTTAGATTTGTAAGATCCGTGTTGCGGCGTAAAGCCGGTAGTGCTGGTAGTGTAGCGGTTGAAGGGGTTGCTGTTGTTTTGGCTACACCGTCATTGGGCAATGCATTAACGTCTCTCACCTCGCGAATTTCATCTAAAATTTGCTGAGAAACAGACACCGCCCCAAGTCGTACAGGGTTTTTAATACTCTGAAGTCGATAGCTTACATAGGCAGGCACCAACCCAGCTAAAACAGCCAGAAAAATGATCAGCGAAACCATTGTTTCAACAAGGGTTATTCCGGCTTCTCCCTGTCGGATTTGCTTAGTCATCAGATACTTCATGGAACATCTACCCCTCCCCCTGGGAATATGGTAATGTCCCGTGTATCGCCTTTGGTATTTTTGAGTTTGAGTACCAAAGATTCATTTTTCGCAGTTAAGCCACGGCTGTTGTAGCAGATACTCCAGTTGTAACCCGCTTGCACGTTGCCATTCATTTTGAACTCGTCAATCTGAACACCCTTTCTCTGTGGCGTAACGCCAGGGTCATCCAACTGGGTGTCTTCTAGGGCAAAGCTTGGATCTCCACTCCAGGCGGTATCAGAACACAACGCAGCACGCTCAGCGACCAATGAAACGCCATTGGCGTTCACCACGGGACGCATGCGAAAGGCTGATGTTTGAGACATAGCCTTGGCCCGAATCAATTTTATATTTCCCGCTATGGTGTTGGTCGTATCTTTAAGTGGGTTGCTGCCCATTGGCATAATATTGGGAGCGGCGATCACCGTCAGCACCCCTAATATGGTGATCGTGACGAGGGTCTCTGCCAGCGTAAAGCCTTTTTCTTTCAATGGGGGATGGTAAAACATAGGGGGAAAAGCGACCGAGAGAACGAATGAAATGATTTGCGAACCTGGCAAAGCCATCAAGGCACGAAACCCTTCGATTCTGATTTCACTATAGATAATGTACAGGCAAAATCTGAACCGCCCATCATCTATCCAGAACATGAAGTTGCCTTTAAGCCCAGATCAACGCGAAAAAAAATCCGCTTTCCCCCCGCAAGCCGGATAATTGATCCATCTGAAGCACAACGACCCCAGGCGAAACCAATGATCTAGCCCAAACTTAAAAATATTTAAAATTTAATGCGTCGAAGAATCGAGGGCATCAATTCACAATCCATTAAACAACCTTTTTATCTGAAGAAATAAAAATAGACTCGGCAGAGTGTTTGGATAAACCGAGCGTCTTGGTCAACGTTAAGTCAAGTCAAACCTGTTGCAAGTAAGCCCATAATAGCCTCAAGATTATGAATTGACCACTATTGCCCTTAGGTCGTTCTAGACCAAGCACTGGGCAATCTCTTTAGGAGAACTGAATCATGGCGTCTGTGCCGCAAAGCCTTCCCCCAACCAGAATTGAACGAGACACGATGGGGGAAATTTCTGTCCCTGGCGATCGCTACTGGGGCGCACAAACCCAGCGATCGCTGACCTACTTTGCGATCGGCCGTGACGTGATGCCCCGTGAGATGATTCGGGCCTTGGGTTTGGTCAAAGCAGCGGCGGCAGACGTTAATCAAGATTTAGGTCTGTTGCCAGCTGAACTGGCCCAGGTCATTATTCAGGCGGCCCAAGAAGTGCTAGAAGGGCAGTGGGATGACCATTTTCCATTGCGGATCTGGCAGACCGGGAGCGGTACCCAGAGTAATATGAACGCCAATGAAGTGATTGCCAACCGGGCGATCGCCCTGCTCGGTGGCGTCCTAGGCAGTCAAACCCCCGTCCACCCCAACGACCATGTGAATCAATCGCAGTCTTCTAATGATGTGTTTCCTACGGCGATGCACATTGCGGCAGTAGAATCCATCCATCATCAGCTGATGCCGATGGTCACTAAGCTCAGGATGGCCCTTGATGCAAAAGCGCAAGAATACCAAGACATTGTCAAAATTGGGCGCACCCATTTGATGGATGCCGTACCCCTCACGCTGGGGCAAGAATTTTCTGGCTATGTCTATCAGCTCGACCAAAACCTAGCCCGTCTTCAAGCGGTATTGCCCGATCTATATGAACTGGCCCTAGGCGGAACGGCGGTGGGCACAGGTCTTAACACCCATCCAGAATTTGCGGAGCGCTCGGCAAGCAAAATTGCAGAACTGACCCAACTCCCGTTTGTAACGTCCCCCAATAAGTTTGCGGCCTTAGCAGCCCATGATGCCGTAGTGATGGCCAGCGGTGCCCTTAAAACATTGGCAGCCGCCCTGCTTAAAATTGCCAATGATTTGCGGTGGCTAGGTTCTGGGCCTCGGTGTGGCCTGGGAGAACTCATTTTGCCGGCCAATGAACCAGGGTCTTCGATTATGCCGGGGAAGGTGAACCCCACCCAATGTGAAGCCATGACGATGGTGTGTGTGCAGGTGATGGGGAATGATGCGGCGATCGCCTTTGCGGGCAGCCTGGGCAACTTTGAACTCAATGTGTTCAAGCCCGTGATGATCCATAATCTGCTGCACTCCATTCGTCTACTGGCAGATGCCTGCGGTTCCTTTACCGATCACTTAGTGGTGGGGCTAAAACCCAATCGTGAACAGATTGAAGTTCTGATGCAGCGTTCCCTGATGCTGGTCACGGCATTAACCCCTACGCTGGGCTACGATACCGCCGCTGCCGTTGCCAAAAAAGCCTACGCCGAGGCCAAAACCTTGCGCGAAGTCTGCCTAGAATTGGGCTACTTAACGGGAGAGGAGTTTGACCAAGTGGTGCAGCCCGCTGCCATGACCCACCCCAATTTATCCAAAACCGCCTTACCCCCCTGGCGTTAGACATGGGTATATAAAGCGTTGTGCATCAGCCCGCCAGTTGTCCAGATATCACCGCAACCAGCAGCGCAACGCCTAACCCAAGGCGATACCAAACAAACCCCCAAGTATTGTGATTTCTCAAAAACTTGAGCAGCCAAGAAATAGAAAGATAAGAAAACACAAAGGCCGAAGCCGTTCCAATCAAAAGGGGCAGCAGCATTTCTTGCTGCTTGAGGGCGTCTTTTCCCTGCACCAGCGTGGCGATCGTCAGGGCCGGAATCCCCAGCAAAAACGAAAACCGTGCTGCGGTATCGCGCTCTAGACCCAACAAGAGTGCCGCTGTCAACGTTGAACCAGATCGAGAGGCCCCAGGCAGCAGGGCAACCATTTGACCTAAGCCGACCAAGAACCCATCTTTAACGTCCAGTTGGTCAAAACCACGCTTTCGAGCGCCAATCTTTTCAGCCAGCCCCAACAACAGCGACATCACAATGGCCATCACTGCGATCAGAGTGGGGCTTTCCAGTGAAATATTCAGCACCTTCTTGATTACAAAGCCAACGGCAAGGGCTGGAATGGTTCCGGCAATAATGCCCAACAAAATTTTCCATTCTTCCCGCTGCCAGTCCTTGGCTTGGACTGCGGCGAATGCCCCCCCCAAAATCTGCTGAATGTCTTTCCAAAAGTAAATCACCACGGCGACGACGCTGCCAAACTGAATTGCATCCGTCGCTTCCTTTGTCCAGCCCATCACATCCCAGTGAAAGATGTGGGTAAAGATCAGCAGGTGAGCTGTACTGCTAATGGGCAAAAATTCGGTAATACCTTGGACAATGCCCAAAATAACGGCCTGCACCCATGTGAAGAGTCCAACTTGAATAGGGGCTGGATCTGAGCCAGGTAGCCCTGCAATCAGGTAAGAGACAAAATGTGCTGAGGGGAAAAGGTCTGCGATCGCCACGGGTATGCTCCAATGGATGCCATTAACCTTAAGAGTTTAGCGCCAAGGAGAACCTTTACTAGGTATCCGCGCTGGCGATCACACGGGTAGGCCACTTATATGCTTAAGACATTCTGAAAAAGTGCTTTTCAACGCCCCCCGCAAAAGATATGGCGTGTTATCTTTACATAGATACACAAAGCCTTAATATTACTTTGTCAGCAATTACTTCAACTCCTAACGTTCCGATTAGTGCCCAGGCACAAGTTGCATCAGTGCCCTTGGATCAGGGGATTGGTGTAGATCCTGGCCTTAGCTGGCGCTTTTTTGGTCTTGCAGCCTTTTTGGTCTCAATTCCGGTCTTTATTCAAGCCCCGCTGGTGCGTCAATGGCCCTGGATCAGCTTGGTGTTGACCCTCGGATGGATTGCTTTAGGCGTTGCCCTCCACCGGAAGCCCAGTACCACCCTCTACGGCGACTTGATCTTAGGATTTACATGGAGCTGGTTCGCAGGCTCAATTTATTGGGGATGGTTTCGCTGGGAACCCTTTATTCATCTGCCCATTGAGTCCATTGGCGTTCCTTTTGCGATCTGGGCGTTGGTGCAACGGCGCTATGTGGTAGGCATGCTCTTTTACCTGGGTTCTTTGTGGGGTACTGCAATTACAGATGGCTATTTTTATCTTTTGAATCTCATTCCCTACTGGCGTCAGGTGATGCAGGTAGAGGTAAAGGAATCCGTGCCAATTCTGCAAACCGCACTGGGTCAAATTCAAAATTACAGCGGCGCATTTTGGGCTGGAATGCTGGTTCTTATACTGTGCGTTACGGGCTTACTCCCCCTAGTGAGTCGATCAGTGCGGAGCGGAACCCGTGATGGATTGCGCTGGTGGGCGTTTATGGGCGCAGTTTTGAGCACGCTCCTCGTAGACGGCCTATTTTGGATAGCGGTACGCTTTGCCTAAAAAATATTCAGACTAGACCGAGCAGGCTGAGAATAAGTCTGACAATCTATATTTCTCATTCATTCGACGCTAACTTTTTGTGGCGCGACTGATTGTTATGACTGAGATTAGTGCATTTTCTCGAAAGCATTTCAAAGATGCGTTTCCATCGCGGACACTTGCGCCTCAAAAAAATTCTCAGAATCAGTCCGTATTTCTTAATATATTGTTACATTGATGAATAACGCTAACGCTATTCATCAATGTAACCCACCCTTCTAAGGACACAGCCATGACGAAGCAAGCCACCAACTACCTCGTTGCCGTACTGCCCAACCGAATTGAGGCAGAGTCAGCGTACCTGGGGCTGAAAGACGCGAATTTGCCCATTGACCAGATTGATATTTTGGGGCGTGGCTATAAAACCGCTGATGAGTTTGGTCTGATCGATCCCAATCAGGTTGCCCAGAAGCAGACCGATCAATTGGCGAATTGGGTGGTGCCCTTTGGTTTTGTGGCAGGCTATTTGTTTAATGTGCTCACCGGAATAGAGCTGATTAGCTGGATTGGGGCGTTTGGCAATCACGTCTTGGGCGGGATTTTTGCGGCTGCCGCCGCCGCTCTGGGCGCGTTTTTAACGGGGACGCTGACGGGCTGGACGACGGGAAGTGGGGACGCGATCGCCTATCGTAACCGCCTCAATGCTGGAAAGTACCTAATTATTGCCACGGGTACCGATGCCTTTATGCAGGAAGCAACGCGACAACTGCGTCGGTTTAATCTAGAAAATATTCAGGGCTATGTGGAATCTGCCGAAGGGTAGGCATCCGGCGAGTCCCATTCATCGCAGCAGTAAATAGGCGTTATGGAACGATTCAACCTTAGCCTTGTGAAGCGATTTTGGGCGATCGCAAAGTCCTACTGGTCGAGTGAAGAGAAGTGGCAGGCGCGGGGGATGCTGCTGCTGGTTGTGCTTTTGTCCCTGGGCTACACGGGTTTGAGCGTTCTGCTCAATAACAAGCGCGGTGCGTTGATTTCGGCGCTGTCTGCCCAAGATGAGGCTCGGTTTTGGCAGACCATTCTGGTGTTTACGGGGACGCTTGTGGTCTATGCGCCGCTCTTTGCGGGCTATACCTACCTGCGCGATCGCCTTGGGCTTCAGTGGCGGCGGTGGCTCACCCATCGGTTTGTTGATCGCTACTTTGAAAATCGTGCGTTTTATACCCTGAGTCATTCCGATGCGGATATCGATAACCCCGACCAGCGCATCGCCGAAGACGTGAAAAGCTTTACTCAAGAATCTCTGACGCTCTTACTGGCGGGGGTTGATTCACTGCTTGCGATCGCGGCTTTCAGCGGTGTGCTGTGGGGTATCTCCAAACCGCTGATTGGATTTTTGATCGTTTACGCGCTGGTTGGAACCCTCGCGACGGTGGGCATCTTTGGGCAATCCCTCGTGCGGCTGAACTTTGAGCAGATCAAAAAGGAAGCTGATTTTCGGTTTAGTCTGGTGCGGGTGCGCGAAAATGCTGAGGCGATCGCTTTCTACCAGGGAGAATCTAGGGAATCAGCCCAGGTCAAGGGCAGGTTTAAAGAAGCCTTTGAAAACTTCAAACGCCTGATTATCTGGGAGCTGAACCTCAACATCCTGACCAACGCCTACGAATTTATTCCCTTTATATTGCCCGCGATTGTGGTTGCCCCCGGCATTTTTGCAGGAGAGCTGGAGGTTGGTAAGGTTTCCGAAGCCCAGGGTGCATTTATTCGAGTCTTTTTCTCCCTCAACCTTATTGTGGCGCGGTTTCAGTCCCTGGCGACCTTTGGCGCTGGCGTTGAGCGGCTGTATACCTTTGCAGAAAACATAGAGCCGCCGCTACCCACTGAAGCATCGGCAACGGATTTGGCCACGGAACCAACCACCATTGAGACGGAAGAAGCTCCAGGATGTCTGGCGCTGCAAAATATCACGCTTCAAACCCCTAACCGCCAAAGGGTGCTGTTTGAGAATTTGTCCGTTGAGCTGTCTAAGGGTTCGGGGCTGCTGGTCAAGGGGCCAAGCGGCTGTGGGAAAAGTTCTTTGCTACGGGCGATCGCCGGGCTATGGAATGCGGGTAAGGGTAAAATTCTGCGCCCCTCGCTAGAACAAATGCTGTTTTTGCCCCAGCGACCCTACATGATTTTGGGGACGTTACGCGATCAGCTCCTGTATCCTAATACCAACGCTGAGGTAGACGATGATCGGCTTAGAGCCATTCTGATGCAGGTGAACCTGCCCGATTTAGAGCAGCGTCAGGGGGGATTCAACACCGAACGAGACTGGGCCGAGGTTTTGTCTTTAGGTGAGCAGCAGCGCCTTATTTTTGCGCGACTTTTGCTCAACCAGCCTGATTACGCAATTCTGGATGAAGCCACGAGCGCCCTAGACCCTCAAAATGAAGCGCATCTGTACCAGCAGTTGCAAGACTCTGGCATTACGTTCTTGAGCGTGGGCCACCGAGAAAGCCTGAACCAATATCATCAAGGGGTCTTAGATTTCTCTGGCGGTCAAATGGGATTAATGGATGACCCAATTGTTCATAATCTTGCGAAGATAGGGGAGTAAGGGGGATGGCGAAGGTAAGGGAGAATGTATTGCCAAAATTTGGGAAGTTGGTATGAAGCCATGACCGAAGGATTGGATCTTTCACAAGCTGCACACGCTAAAAAAATGCTGCGAAAGCAGCTTCTGACTCAGCGTGAGGCGATCGCGCCCCAAGATTGGGTAGCGAAAAGCGAAGCTATTTGTCAGCACTTAGCTCAATCCGAATGGGTGCAGGGTGCCCAAACCATTCTGGTTTATTTGAGCCATCGCCAAGAGCCATCCCTCACCCGTCTCTGGACACATCACTTTCCCCACAAACGCTGGGGTATTCCAAGATGTGTTGAAAAAAGTCTCGTCTGGCATGAGTGGAATCCAGCCCGTCCACAGCAACTTCAGCCAGGAGCCTACGGTATTTTAGAGCCTATCTCGACGCTGCCCATCATAGAGGCAGACTCAGTGGATTTGATTTTGGTGCCTGCGGTGGGGTGCGATCGCCAAGGATTTCGGCTTGGCTACGGCGGCGGCTTTTATGATCGGCTGTTCAGTGACGCTACCTGGGCAAACATCCCCACCATCGGGATTGTGTTTGAATTTGCATGCCTGGATCAGCTTCAGCCTGACCCTTGGGATTACCCCCTCCAAGCCGTCTGTAATGAGGCTAGCTTGAGCTTTACCGCTCAATCAAAGTCTTAGGATCATGTCATACTACTTTAAAATTCTGGGCCTTAACGATCTCGAACTCCTTGAAACTCCTCGTCCTCAGCAACGGTCATGGTGAAGACGAAGTTGCCGTCCGCGTTCTACGGCAGCTTCAGCAGCAGTGCCCAGATTGGCACCTCCAAGCCCTCCCCATCGTAGGGGAAGGCCGTGCCTACGAACAGGCAGGTATCTCCATCTATGGCTCCGTCCGTGCCGCCATGCCCTCCGGCGGATTTATCTATATGGATCAGCAGCGGGTACTCCAAGATCTCAAATCAGGGCTTCTTTCCCTCACCTGGGGCCAACTGCAAGACTGTCGCCGTTGGGCTGCTGCTGGGGGCGCAATTTTGGCCGTCGGCGACATTGTCCCCCTTCTATTTGCCCACTTAAGCGGCGCACCCTACGCCTTCATCGGCACCGCTAAATCCGAATATTATCTCCGCCAGGACGACACAGCCCTTAAAATCCACCGCTGGCCTTGGACAAGCTGGCTAGACTGCGTCTACCTCCCCTGGGAACGATCGCTCCTCCAACACCGCCGCTGTAAAGCCGTATTCCCCCGCGATCGCCTCACCGCCCAATTTCTCCAACAATGGCCCATCCCCGTCTTTGACCTGGGCAACCCCATGCTCGATGACCTAGAACCCAAAGGCATCATCCCGCCCCACGCATTGCCAGACCGTAGAGCAACTGTCTTACTATTACCTGGCTCTCGCCCTCCCGAAGCCTATGCAAACTGGCAGCTTATTTTAGAAGGAATTACACCCTTGGCACTGGAGGGCGACAAGCTTATGTTTATTGGGGTGATCGCCCCTCAACTCAACCTAGATCAACTTCAAGAACTCGCCATCACCTTAGGTTGGCAACAGCGAGACCCATCCTCAGAAATCCTGGTTCCCCATGTT
The DNA here is from genome assembly GCA_031362245.1 of Acaryochloridaceae cyanobacterium OTE_25_metabat_464. GTDB lineage: Bacteria > Cyanobacteriota > Cyanobacteriia > Thermosynechococcales > Thermosynechococcaceae > JAAURS01. The sequence continues at coordinate 23,372 of JANLSD010000239.1, forward strand.
TGGCTAACGCTTGGGCCAGCGCATTTGCTGATAGTGCCCAAGGCGTTTAGTGATGGACTGCATTTAGCAGATATGGCGATCGCCCTAGCAGGTACCGCAACCGAGCAATGTGTGGGATTTGGCAAACCTGTGATTACCCTTCCAGGTGATGGCCCTCAATTTGTTTGGGCCTTTGCGGAAGCGCAGACTCGGCTGCTTGGTTCATCCGTTCATCTAATAGAAGACTCAGCGAGTCTTCCGGCCAAAGTCGTGGCGCTTTTGCAACAAACCCATCAGCCTATATATGCTCACAACGGACAAGAGCGTATGGGACAACCTGGAGCTTCGATTCGTATTGCTCAGAGGATTTCTCAGGTTTTACCTTGAGCCAGAAAACGTTCAAAAAGTGGTCATTATTCACTAGAATTCTTAATTTTTCCCGATACTCTCTGGATTCAGGAGCGACCTTTGATAAGGTATCAATACAGATTAAGGTCATTCCATGACCCACTCTCAACGGTTGCGACGCGATTTGCGGGGAAAGGTTTGAGATTTAATGAATCGCTGTTTGCAGATCCATCCCATAGTAGTTGCCCTCGTTTAGAAGGATTTTAAAAATGATGATGTTTTCAAGCCGCAGTCTATTTCGTACCTCAACGGCGATTGTTCTGGGTGCTAGCTTTGCCACACCAGTCCTGCTTTCGGGTTCTGCAAGTGCCCAGCGAACTTTTTTTTCGGATGTTTCAAGCTCCTACTGGGCCAAGCCCTTTATCGAGAGGGTGACGAAAGAAGGCGTTATGAGTGGGTTTGGCGATGGTACCTTTAAGCCAGAACAACTCGTCACCCGTGCCCAATTTGCCGTTATTTTAAACAGCGCCTTCAGCGAGGAACCTGTCCGTAAAAATCGAACCTTTAAGGACGTAACTGCCAAAAACAAGTCAGCAGCAGCTATCAATAAAGCCTACGCCACGGGTTTTATGTCAGGCTATTCTGACAATACCTTTCGACCCGATTTAAAAATTACCAAAGCCCAGGCCCTGGTTTTTTTAGCCAACGGTCTACAGCTTACCGTCCCTAAAAGCGTTAGTAAGACGTTGTCTGTGTATCGAGATGCTGATGAAATTGCCGATAATGCTCAAAATGGTGTTGCGGCAGCCACCGATAGTAAATTGGTCGTTAATTACCCCAAAATTGCCTTTTTGAACCCAAACGACGAAATGACACGGGCAGATGCTGCGGCGATGATCTACCAGGCATTGGTGAGCCAAGAAAAGTTGACTGCGTTACCTGGGGATACAAAGATCGCGGCCTACATTGTGAATAATGGCACGGGTCAAACCACAAGCATCTCAACGAGCACTACAACAACTGGCACCACCAGCACGATCCAAAACGGCAAATTAGTGGCCCGTGGCACGGCGATCGCCGTCAAACTCCCAGGAGGCAACGATGTCAAACTGATTTTGGCCCCTACCGATACGGTACAGACGAATCTTGAAGTAGCCCAAGCGATTACAGGCACCAACGGCGTATCCCTCATCCCTGTGGGTAGCCAGATCCAAGGGCGATTTCAGCCCGTAAGCATCAATGGAACATCGGGGAGTCAATACTTTGCTGACAAGCTGATTGTGGATGGCAAAACCTATGTCGTCAGTCTAGCCTCAGACCCCATTGCACCCACGTCTAAACAGTCTTTATCTCCCAGTTCTCTCCAAGGTGGCCTTGCAACCCTAGCCGGAAAGCTGCTGTTAGGACGTATTTTTGGCGGTGATACTGACCTTGGCTCTCTCCTTGGGGGCGGTTTAGGCGGTGGGAATAGTTTACCCCTAGGTGCATTGCTAGGTGCTGGGAATCAGAGCAATGAGGTGGTAGTGGTGGAGCCTTCAAAGCTACTGCTGAAGTTGCAAAACGACGTACAGCTTGCTCATCGGCAAGGGACATCCTTTATCAGTGCCCAAGGGTTGAACCTCCGTTAATCTAAAGTTTTAGATTGGGTGAAATCCACGACCGTTATCTAATCTAAAACTTCGGAAGGGCTGGTTTTGCCGAAATGCTTTGGATATAAACCCTACAGCACTTGCTAAACTAGCCCCTACCTTCCACTGGTTGAATGGGAAAAAGTTCGTGAGGGGAATCTTTGCTTAACCCCCTAAATGCTTAACCAATACCCCTGCATGTTGAATGGGCAAAACCTGTAGCGCATCAATTTGAGCACAATATTTTAGATCTTCGTAAAGCGCTAAGCCCACCAATCGCTGTCCATGACTGGCGTGCTCAAACAACGACACCAAATCATGCTGAAAATTACGGTAAAGCATCACTGCTGCCACGGCTTCATCATTGCCTACAAGCGCCTGAAGCGGCAAAGTACCTCCAGCCAATACCCCATCAACCACCGCCCCCGCACAGCCCGTATCTTCAAGAGAATAGCTACCTTCCCAGCCAGAACCTACAATCCAAACTGTCTCGGGTTGATGCTCAAGCAAATATTGAACCACGGCGGCTCGATTAATAAATGCAGCGGTTAGTACTGTCTTTGCAGACTGAATACATTCGAGCGCTCTAGTGCCGTTGGTGGTGCTGATAAAAATCCGAGCATCTTTTACCCGCTCAGGGGTGCAGTCTAGGGGTGAATTACCGAGGTCAAATCCGTCTACCGTTTTGCCGCCTCGCTCACCAATGCGGATGCGATGGGCCGGATCCCAGGATTCACTGACGTCAATAAGTGTTTGTAAATTACTAAAGGCTTGAATGCCTTCTGCTCCAGAATTTAAAGCTGTTGCAATGGTAGAAGTGGCTCGGAGTACATCCACTGCGATCGCGCAGTCAGGCAAGGCTCCCGTTTGGGGTACGGCTTCGGGAGTGTGATAAACAAATAATTTCATGATAAATAAATTAAGGTCAGATTCCCCACAACCAACAACAACCTTGCAGCAAAGTGCTTGGCATCTTGGCACAGCATACCCCAGGCGCTCACTTAAAAGGTCAGCCGCAGACGTTTGTCCGTGGCTGACCTACATGGATGAAGCTGTTTTTAATTATGGACTATTTACTGCCCCCAAAAGAACCCATCATGGAACTCATTCCTTTAAAGGACTTATTATTTTTCATCAAAACCAAAAGCTTTTTGAGATCGACCGTCAATGTGGGCGTGGGGTAGGACTCTATCAGACTCATGGTGCCTAGTCCTTCCTTTGATGAGGCAGAAATCAGAAGTGCCCCTCTCAGTGCTTTCACTTCTTCATTGCCTGGCAAGACGGTCGCACCCGCAATTTCTGTTAAAAGGCCATCTGCGGCAGGGGTCTTGAGGAGCTTATCAACCTGCACCACGTTAAAGGGAAATTTCATATTCAGGGTTTTGGTCAAGGATTCTCTATCTTTAGGCTTGACAAGGCGCAAGAAAGAGCCTAGCTCATCAGAAGGTTTGCCGGTTTGGGCGTAGTCTTTGAGATCGGATACTGCCAAAGATCTATAAATCGGCCCGTACTTCATCGTAATTTTTTCTGAACTCCACCCTGCTGGGGTCAAAACCAGCGATCCAAGGCCACACAGCGCTAAGCCAGACGTGACACCCACAAGTAAGCGACGGAAGGAACGCAGATTAGTCATAAGTAAAAATGTAGGTAGTTTGAATGGAATGGGTTTTGAAGGAACGGAGATAGGGCGCAGGTTTTCACTCCGTTGAGATGAAAGCTGAAGCCCCAGCACGATTAATAATCAATGGGCGACGAATCAAGGGCCATAATTTCAAGTGCCATAATTCCAGGATGCTGGAATCTTGAATGATGTTCCTGAACAACTAAATTTTCCATCAAGTATGAAGGAAGCCAGCAATTCGGTCAACTGCGCTTCTTAGGGTCGCGGGTTCGTGGACAAGGGCAAAGCGGACATATCCCTCGCCGCAGGGGCCAAACCCAGCCCCTGGAGATGCGGCGACGCCTGTTTGGGCCACCAGTGCTTTACAAAATTCAACGGAGTTTTGTTGCCACGGTTCGGGCAGTTGCGCCCAGACGTACATGGTGGAGTCTGGGGTGGGTGTCATCCAGCCGATGTCATGGAGTGCGCTGATAAACGCATCCCGACGGGTTTTGAAGGTGGCTACGGTTTGATGAACTTCTTCATCACAGGTGTTTAGGGCGGTGGTGGCTCCGGCCAGGATGCCTTGATATTGGTTAAAGTCCACGATGGTTTTGATCTGGCGTAGGCCATAGATGAGGTTGGCGTTGCCGATCGCATAGCCAATCCGAAACCCACCCATGTTGTAGGACTTGGAGAAGGTAAAAAACTCGATGGAGCAGTTGCGATCGCGATCAGCCTGAAGCACAGAGGGCATGGGCTGCTCGGTAAAGGCCAAGTCCACATAGGGGAAATCGTGCACCAGCACAATGCCGTGGGCTTGGCAAAAGTCAACGGCGCGCTGGAAAAAGGGGAGGGTGGCGATCGCCGTGGTGGGGTTATGGGGATAGCTCAGCACCATCATCCGCGACTGCTGCACAATGTCTGGCGGAATGTCCTCAAACATAGGCAGAAAATGATTTTCCGCAGTCAGAGGCATTGGGTGTATCTTCCCGCCTGCCAGATACACCCCGCCAGCATGGGAGGGGTAGCCTGGGTCTAGGAGTAGCGCATAGTCTCCTGGATTGAGAATGGCAAGGGGTAAATGGGCGGTACCCTCTTGGGAACCGATGAGGGGTAGCACTTCTGTTTCAGGATCTACAGTTAGGCCAAATTTTTTCTCGTACCATGCCGCCGCTGCTTCACGGAAGGGTCGGGTGCCGTGGAACAACAGGTAGCCGTGGGTGCTGGGGTCAAGGAGCGATCGCCCGATGGTCTCTAAAATCCGAGGCGAAACGGGCAGATCGGAGGAGCCGAGGGAGAGGTCGATAATCTCTTGCCCTTTGAGGCGCGCCAATTGCTTCGCCTGATCCATCTCGGCAAACACATTGGACTTGAAGGAAAGAAGACGATTGGCTAACTGCATAAGATCGCTTGGCGGTTGAAACCGCAGCTACACGGACAAAGTCTGCCTACACAGACTAAAAATATCAGGATTCCTAGTCCGCGTAGGCGGACATCGTCCTTGTAGGCGCGATTTCAATCGCTGGCCTCTCGAAAGAAAGCTGTTAATTATTTTGGGTCTTTTTCAGTTCTTCAAATTCTGCATTGACGATAGTATCTTTCCCTGGAGATAAAGATACTTGGGTTGGGGATGGGCTAAGAGTTGGTTGTTTTATTCCCATTTCAATTTGCAAGTTAATAAACTCTTCATCAAGATCTTTTCCAGCCTCTAATTCGAGGAATTTTCCAATTAATACATCCCCAGCCAATTCTCCAGCCGCTGCCGATCTAGCTTCTAGCTCTAATACCTTTTCTTCCATGCGATCAAAGGTACTGGTTGAAGCATCCGTATTAATTTGACCGATTGCTTGGGTAATTTGCTCAGTGGCCTTAGCTGCTCTCGCTCTGGCCTTCAGCATATCTTTTTTGGTTTTGGCATCTGCAATCTTGCTTTCTAGACCCATCAAGCCCTTTCGCATGGTTTCTACTTGGCTCGTAGACTGATCAAGCTGTTGCTTAAGGCTCGTGGCTGTTGTGGTAAAGGTCTGCTTACGGGCAAGGGCTTCACGGGCAAGGGTTTCATCGCCCTTTTGCAGGGCCAACTGTGCTCGTCGGTACCATTCATCGGCCTGGGTTTGGGCTTGGTTATATTGCTGCTCTAGACGCTTTTGAGAGGCGATCGCCCCAGCCACTGCTTGACGCAGCTTCACGAGGTCTTCCTGCATGTCTACAACGGTCTGTTCCAGAATTTTCTCTGGATCTTCCGCTGCACTGACCACTGCACCGACGTTAGAGCGAATAACCCGACTGATTTTATCAAATAAGCCCATGATGTCGCACTTCCTTCATCAAATTTTTCAACAGCCTATTTTCTGAGGCGAAAAGCCAATCCAGAGGCATGCACAGCGGCACTACCTTATTTTAGCTTTCCTAATGATCGCCTGTTGCGCTATTACTCATCATAGGTCAACGCGGCCCTGAGCTTAGTTTTGCGCCACAATCGTCGTCGGAAAACCTTGATTCTTGAGTTCATTCACCATCTGCTGTGCCTGTTGCAGACTCTCCAAAGACGCCATCTGAATTCGCTTCTGCCCCTCAACCTCAATCACATAGGCATCGGGCACCAATCGCTGGGCCGTCTGAAGCGATTCAGGACTATTGGCAACGGCCAACACAACATAGCGCGACGCATTCGGGTTGATGGACGGCGAGGACGTAGGCGTACCGGAGGAATTCGGCTGTGTGGGCACCCCCTCCGTTGCGGCGATCGGTTGCGGCAAGCTCCCCTCCGTCGGCAGAGGGACTGGGGTGGTGCCTGGGGAATTGGCGATCGCCGAACTGGGCAAAGGCGATAGCGTTGGTAAAGGAGACGGCTGGATGTCAGTTTGAGCGGTTGAAGCAGATTTAATGGAAAACCAGCGAACCCCTAACATAATCAGATAAGCAGCCAGGGCAAGCGTTCCTAACGCGATCAACGTCAACCCTGCGACCATAATCCAGGAGCGTTTTGGTGCAGCTACAGCATCATCCACAAGGGCAACCTCTGTGTCTGCTGGCTGATTGAGATGCTTCAGCAGCGTCTCGGAAGACTGGAGGTAATCATCAATGGAAGGGTCTAAAAACTGATCAAATGCCTTGGGTTGCGCCGTTAATTCTGCACTGTAGGATTCTGGAAGGGTCTCTTCATCGTCGGCTTCGAGGGTCGCCATGCCTTGATCCAATACCTTGGGTTCCTCCTCAGATCGGTCATTGCCATGCATCTGTTCAGAAGAAAACAGCCCCGCATCATCCGTAGAATCCAATGCCGCCAGCGCTAAAGATTCCGATTCTGCACTCGGCAATGCCGCTAGGGCCACCGTCGCTTGACTTAATCGATTGCGATACAGCGCCAGTTCTGACTCTAGGGACAGGTCTAGGCAGGCGATCGCCGCCTTCAATTTCTCGGGTTGTATAGATTGATTCTCGACAGACATTCACTTCCACTCCCATCGCCAACCTTGGCCCCTTTAGCTTTGCATTATTTTGAGAGATAACTCAAGTCTCATCTCCACATCCAAGAATTGATAATTGATAAATTTTTTATGGACACCTTCACCCCCGACCCCATCGCCAAGACCTTACCCCCAAAGCTGCCCCTTCTAACCGCCCTGCGGTTGGGCCTATTCCAGATGGGCCTAGCCATGATGTCTATTCTGACCTTGGGGGTGCTCAATCGTGTGTTGATCGATCCAGCCTTCCTGGCCATTCCCGCCACCCTTGCGGGCACAACCCTGGCAATGTATCAATTTGTATCGCCCGTTCGGGTCTGGTTTGGGCAACTCTCCGACGCTAAACCCCTATTTGGCTTCCATCGCACGGGCTATATTCGCCTGGGCGTCATCTGCTTTACCCTCTGCATCTTTGGAGCAGTTCAAGTCCTCTGGCAACTGGCAGACAGCCTTAAACATTCGGGATGGAGCACCGCCACCTACGGGTGGGTGGGACTGCTGGCATTTATGTTTGCCCTCTATGGCATCTGCTTAAGCGCCAGTTCTACGCCCTTTGCCGCACTACTTGTAGATGTTTCCGACGAAGATAATCGCTCTAAGGTGGTGGGCATTGTCTGGGCCATGCTGATGGTGGGGATTGTCATGGGCGCGGTCAGCAGCGGCATTTTGCTCAAGGGACTCACCCTAGAAACCATGCAGGCGTCCATTAATCGTTTGTTCATTATTCTGCCCGCCTGTGTGGTGGGGCTGACGTTTATTGCCACGGCTGGGGTAGAAAAACGCTACTCCAGGTATGGGTATCGGTCGGCGATCGCCGGACGCGAAGACCAAATCACCCTCAAAGCCGCCCTGCGCATCCTCACTGCCAGTCGTCAAACCGCCATCTTTTTTGGGTTTTTAGTGCTGATGACCCTCGGCTTGTTTTTGCAGCAGCCCATCTTAGAACCCTACGGTGGAGAAGTTTTTGCCATGACCCTATCCCAGAGCACACAGCTCAATGCCTTTTGGGGCATTGGGACGCTGATTGGCATTACCGTTACAGGCTTTTGGATTGTGCCAAGCTTGGGCAAGTTGGCGACCGCCCGCCTGGGCTGTAAAATTGTGGCCCTATGCTTTCTGGGCGTGATTGCCGTGGGGACAACCCACTCTCAGATAGCCCTCAATGGTGCCATGCTGGCCCTAGGGTTGGGCTATGGCCTTGTGACCAATAGCGCCGTCAGCTTGATGCTAGATCTCACCGCTGCCGAAACGGCTGGAACCTTCATTGGCGCGTGGGGGTTGGCCCAAGCCATGTCTCAGGCCAGTGCTACAGTTGCCGGGGGTGCCTTACTGGATCTAGGCCGCGCCCTCTTTGGTTCCCAAACGCTCTTGGCCTACGGACTCGTCTTCACCATTGAAGCTCTGCTGATGTTGTGCGCCGTGGCCCTGCTGAACCAAGTGAATGTAACGGAATTCCGAGATCGCACCCAAACGGCGATCGCCACTGTCCTTGCCCAAGAACTGGATGGCTAGGCTCAACCTCCCGTACTCCGTCACTCCCTCGTTCTCCGTCATGAAACTTAACATGCGTTTTTACACTTCGTAATATAACCGCCCTTCAGAACAGGTTACTAAGTTAATAAGGAAGCTTTGCCAAGCCCCCCCAAAAGCAAGGCAAACGCCTCTGTAAAATGCTTTAGCAAAAGTCCTACACATTTGTTAAAGAACAAAGGATAGGGACGCGAATCGTTTTAATGTAAGAGTTAAATTCTTAGAATTCACACAGTACAGTCCCAGTGACCTTCTCAAATCCACCGAAATTCTTCAGTGGGTCTGATTAAGAAACTTGTATCGTCATTTTTAGCGCAGTAATTTGAAGGGAGCCTTCGAAAGCAGATGATTGTAAAGTCAAGTGGAGGAAGCTCAGTCGCACGCCCACAGTTGTATCAGACTGTCCCCGTTGCGACCATCATTCAAGCGGAGCAGCAAGACCGCTTTTTACAGCAGGGTGAGCTGAGCGAACTGTCTATTTATCTCAAATCTGGCGTTAAGCGGGTTGAGATTGCAGCAGTTCTGGCCCAAAACTCTGAGGTTATTGTTTCTCGTGCCGCCAACCGTATTTTTACCGGCGGTTCGCCCATGTCTTACCTAGAGAAGCCCCCCGTCCCTGAACGGGAGCTTGCCCTTGCTGGCGGAGGCGTTAGTGCCGCTCAGGCGCGGAAAATGGGTACAGCATCCTACGCTGAGTCCAAAGGAAGCTCCTTTGGTGCACTTCGATCTGCTTTTCGCTCCTCTGCGATTGGTGGCGCTGCTCCTCAAGGCTTCCGACAAATCAATATTTCGCGCTATGGCCCTGAGCGGATGCAGAAGTCACTACGGGACTTGAGCTGGTTCCTGCGCTATACCACCTATGCGATCGTCGCGGGCGACCCCAATATTATTGCGGTCAACGTCCGAGGTTTGCGGGAAATTATCGAGAACGCCTGCTCCACCGATGCAACCCTCGTGGCGCTGCAAGAAATGGGCGGTGCTGCCATCTCCTACTTCAATGGCGATGCAGAAGCCCAAGCAATTGTTCTTCAATACTTTGAAGTCCTCATCACCGAGTTCAAAGCTGCCACCCCTTCCAACAAGGTGCGTAAGGGCGGCTCGACGGCTCAACAAGGCTTAAGCCTGCCTCAAATTTATGCTCTTGCGGCTGAGCGTCGTCCCAAATTCGTCATGAAGACGGGGCTTTCAACCTCAGAGAAAAATGAGATTGTCAGAGCTGCTTACCGTCAGGTCTTTGAGCGGGACATCACCAAAGCCTATAGCCTGTCTAACTCGGCTTTAGAATCCAAGGTCAAAGGCGGCGAAATTTCCATGAAGGAATTTATTCGTCGGATGTGTAAATCACCCCTCTACGGGAAGTTGTTTTACGCTCCTTTTATTAACAGTCGTGCGCTAGAACTGGCTTTCCGTCACGTTCTGGGTCGTGGGCCTAGCAGCCGCACAGAAGTTCAGAAGTACTTCTCCATCGTTTCCAATGGCGGTTTGGGTGCGCTCATTGATGCTCTAGTCGATTCCCAAGAGTATTCTGATTACTTCGGTGAAGAAACCGTTCCCTATCTGCGTGGTTTAGGCCAAGAGGCCCAAGAATGCCGCAACTGGGGTGCCCAGCAAAATCTGCTGCGCTACAGTGCGCCGTTCCGTAAAACCCCTGAATTCTTGACGGTATTTGCCTCTCAAGATCAGCCCCTTCCAGACCAGCATGTTTACGGCGTTGGCAACGATCCGCTGGAAATCCAGTTTGGAGCCATCTTCCCCCGAGAAACCCGTAAGCCTTCTGCGGCCCCTGCGCCCTTTGGCAAAGATACCCGTCGGATTTTGATCAATCGCGGCCCTGGTATTAATAGCCAAGTTAGCAGTCCTGAAGTCAGAGGTGTTGCCCCTGGAACATTAGGGCCTAAGGTCTTCAAGCTAGATCAAGTTCCAAGCTTCAATACAAAAATCGGAAAACGCACGGCAACCAACAAAGGCGTCAGCGTTAAGTTCTCCGAAAGCTCTACCCAGGCTATTATCCGAGCCACCTACTTACAGATCTTTGGTCGCGACCTCTATGATGGTCAACGCCAAAAGGTTGCTGAAATTAAGCTCGAAAATGGGGACATCACCCTCAAAGAGTTTGTGCGGATGTTGGCCAAGTCCAATGTGTTCCGTGGCATGTACTGGACACCGCTTTACGTCTGTAAGGCGATCGAGTATATCCACCGCCGCATTCTGGGCCGTCCTACCTATGGTCGCCAAGAAATGAATGCCTACTTCGATTTGTGCGCCAAGAAGGGTTTTTATGCCCTGGTTGATGCTCTCATCGATAGCAAGGAGTACGAAACGGCTTTTGGCGAAGATACCGTTCCCCACGAGCGTTATCTCACCCCTGCTGGGTTGTCCATGCGTACCATTCGCGGTAGTGCTGCGGCTCAAATGGCCCAGGCTGCTCAGACTGAACCTACACCTCGCTTTATCACTCTAGGGGTTGCCCAAAATCAACCCGCTGAATCTCAGATTCAGGCTCGGGTAGAGCAAGGGGTTAGCAAGCAGCGGGAGCAAACCAAGGTCTTCAAGCTGACCGGAACGGTTGACAAAACCTATCTGAAAGCGCTGACGATGGCGGCGTATCGGCAGATCTTTGAACGCGATCGCAATCCCTTCAGCATCCAGAACGACTTCTCTGTCCTGGAAACCAAACTCAGCAATGGTGACATCACCGTTAAAGAGTTTATCGAAGGAATTGGAACCTCGCCGCTCTACGTCAAAGAGTTCTATACTCCCTTCCCCAACACTAAGGTGATTGAGCTAGGCACCAAGCACTTCATGGGACGTGCCCCCTTAGATCAGTCTGAAATCCGGTTCTATAACCAGATTTTGGCCAAGGATGGTATCAAAGCGTTTATTCGCGCAATGGTGAATAGCGTCGAATACTCCCAGCACTTCGGCGAAGATACGGTTCCCTATCGTCGCTTCCCCACGCTGCCCGCAGCCAACTTTCCCAACACGGAACGGCTGTACAACCAGCTCACGAAGCAAGACGACTCCATTGTGGTGCCGAG
>JANLSD010000244.1:0-10486 GCA_031362245.1 Acaryochloridaceae cyanobacterium OTE_25_metabat_464
TGTCACAGGCTTGTGGATGGCTTCTATCGGCATCATTGGGATTGCGTTGAATCTTCGGTCTTATGACTTTATCTCTCAAGAGATTCGGGCAGCCGAAGACCCTGAGTTTGAAACGTTCTACACCAAAAACATTCTGCTCAACGAAGGTCTAAGAGCTTGGATGGCTCCTCAAGACCAGCCCCATGAACACTTTGTATTCCCTGAAGAAGTTCTACCTCGCGGTAACGCACTGTAACGCTGATTAAAGACGCTAAACTGTAGCAAACCCAAAACCCCGCAGATAACTGTGGGGTTTTGGATTATGGAGATTATGGAAATGGGGGAGGAAAAGATAAACTTTCGGTTGGGCTGTGCGATTTGGGCTTATAAAGGCTGGCTAGGGGATTTTTTCCCAGCGAAAAGTGCGCCCTCAAAATTTTTGCAGCTTTACGGTCAGCGGATGATGACGGTGGAGTGCAACGCCACGTTTTACTCTATTCCCAGCACCGAGACCGTCCAACGATGGGTTCAGGAAACGCCCGAAGGGTTTGAGTTTTGTCCGAAGTTGCCCCGCAGTATTACCCATGAGGGTGCACTGGTGCCTAAAATTGATGCGGCGTTGCGTTTTACTGAGCTGATGCAGGGATTGGGCGATCGCCTTGGCCCCATCTTCATCCAGCTTCCGCCCAACTATGGCCCAGCATTATTGCCAGACTTAGAAACATTTTTGACAGGGATAGAGGCGTGCGGTGCGCCCTTGGCATTGGAAGTGCGTCATCCCCAATGGTTTCAGCCAAACGATGCGCAACGACTCAATACACTTCTCCGCCGCTTATCAATGGGGCGCGTTTTACTGGATACTCGTCCGATTTATGAATGTGAAGACGATCCACAGTTGACGGCTGAGCGACGAAAGCCAAAGCTACCCCTTCAGCCTATTGCCACCGCACCCTTTGTATTCATTCGCTATATTAGCCATCCCAATCAGTCATTCAATCATGCCTTTATGGCAGATTGGGTTCCTCATCTTCAGGGTTGGCTGCGTCAGGGCACTCGGGTTTATTTGTTTGTCCATTGTCCAGTAGAGGAACACTCTCCTCAAAACGCTCAATATTTTCAGCGGTTGCTAGAAGATGGCGAGCTACCCATTCCGCGCCTGCCGTGGATGCAAATTCCTGCGGAACCTGTCCAGCTTGGCTTGTTTTAAAAGAATTTCGTCACACTATATCAAACAATATTTTGATCAGCTTTTATCGTAGCGCTTTACGGATCAAGAGGTTGGGGAGTTTCCATATCTTTAGACTTTATTCGTACAAAAAATTGTTGTAGAGAATTTCTGCCATGAGAAATTAACCTTTGGATGGGCTGTAGTGAATTGTTCTCTGTAATGGTTTCTAGCGAGATCGGTTTTTCAAAGGAAATTTTTGCATGCCAAAGATCAGGTTCGTTGCAGTAATACTGCACTTCGTCTACGCGACACCGAATACACAGAATAATGTGATCGCCAGATTTAAGGGTGCTTTGACCCGTTGCATTACCCTGAAAGCTTTCTGGAGGAACATCAAGGGCAAATTCTTGACCCCAGTGGATTTTCGTGAAATCGTGCGTCTTCTCCATACCTCTATTGTCTCGATTAAAAAGGATTTTGACGTGAAAAGTGGATAGACTATCTCGACTTATTTCAGGAAATTGGGTTGCATAGGGTATTCAGAAAATTGCAGAGGGTTGGTTTTACTCAGACCACTGGATTCTGAATCCAACACTTGAGTAAAACCAATCCCTTTGTTATTTTAAGACAGTGCTATTTCACGTCTAATTTGGTGGCAATCTTGGCGAGTGCCCCTGCATTCCCCTTTAGTAGGGTGTGGTTTTTCTCAACAAAAGTCCCTGTTAGCTCGACTGGAGGTGCGAGGGGAAGATCCAATTTCTTGAGGATTTCGACCACGATGCTTTTATTTTGCAAGAGCAACTTGTGGTTCTTTTCGGCAATCTCAGCGGCTTCTACAGGCGTTAGGGTTGGTGCTGTTGCCCCTACTTTTTCGGCGATCGCCTTAAAGGTTTCCTGATTTTGCAAAATCATCACTTGGTTTTGCTCAAGGGGTGTTCCTGTGGTGGGGATCTCTCCAGTCGAGGTAATCCCCAACTTGGTTGCAATTTTGCGAGCCAGTGCGCGGTTATTAATAAGAAGCTCGCGATTTTCCGCAATTAAAGCACTTTGGTCTGCTTGGGCAACGGTAACAGTACGTTCGAGGACAGAGCGAATCTGAGGCGTCTGAGGAACTGAAGCCTGAGCCGCTAGGCTCACGCTACCTAATCCAACAGCAAGCAAACTGGCGCTCATTCTCACAAATCTATTCATTGAAATCTCACTCACGATATGACAAACCTTATAAATACGTTGATGGACGACAGCCCACTAACGTTAAATTCCAGGGTGAATTATCAAAATTAGATATTTACGCTGAGATTTCGACGCTAACAAGGAAATCAGACTGATTTTGTAAAAACAAGCACATTTTTGGCATTTTAATGCTATAGCTGCATGGATTTAATCCGGTTTTAGTTTCTGTCCATACCAGCCTTAAATATTCAGTAAGCAATATTGAGTCAAGGGAAACTTTAGCCCGAAGTCTACCAAAGTCTTTGACTGGGACTAAAGCAATTTCTCGACTCGCACATCATTCAAAGGCTGGCGCAAGAAAACCTTGATTCCATCTACTGGGCGGTCATTCCACCATCGGCAGCAATAATGGAACCCGTCATAAACGAGGCTTCATCGGAAGCCAGAAACAGCGCAAGGTGAGCAATCTCACGGGGTTCACCAGGGCGACCGATGGGCTGAAACGAGTCAATGGATGCATACACTTTGTCTAACCCACCCAGCATTTCAGCGTGGGCGTAGTTAATGGGCGTATCCACCCAGCCAGGGCAGATCGCGTTACAGCGAATGCCCTGCTTTGCGTAATCCAACGCCACCCCTCGCGTCAGCATAACCACTGCACCCTTAGAGGCCGAGTAAACCGAAAGAAAGGGTTCAGACACCAGCCCATTGACGCTGGAGATGTTCACAATGGAGCCAGCGCCGCTTTTGAGCATGAAGGGAATCGCGGCCCGACAACCGTAGATCGCTCCTTTGACATTCACGTTGAGGGTTTTATCAATCACTTCATCAGAGACTTCATGGAGCAGCCCAGGAATATTGACCCCAGCGTTGTTCACCAGAATATCGATCTGCCCATACAGCTCAACACAGCGGTTCACAAACCCATTGACAAGGAGGGAATTGCTCACATCCGCCGCGAACCCATCCGCCGTAAAGCCTGCTTGAGTGATATCTTCTACGGTTTGACTGACGGACTCAAAATTAATATCGACACACAGAACCTTGCCGCCCTCTTCCGCCAGACGTTGGGCGATCGCCCGACCAATTCCAGAGCCTGCGCCAGTCACAACGCAGGCTTTTCCCTCTACCCTTCCCATGCAGCTCTTCTCATGCAATCCTAAACCTTCTTCATATCGCTAAATCGAGTATGGGAAGCTTCAATGTCATCCTCCATCTCTTGAAGAATGTCTGGATTCCGTAACCTTAGAATCAAAAACCATCCGCCGCCCACCACTAGGTATAGCAGAAATAGGTACGGAAACACGTTGTACGGCGCAGCCGGAACTGGGAACAGGCTGTTTTCACCTGGAACACCAAAGCTACCCAATACTGGGATGGCCATAAAGGCGATCGCCGCTACTGCCACCACCACATCCGGCACACGGAGCTGATGCTCTTTGGCGAGATAGCGGGGGGCTGCGATGGAAATCAAGATGTAGGCGACCAAAAACCCGTAGGTTGCGATCGTGCCGAAATATGCGTAGCAATCCAGCACCTTCACCCCAAACATGTTGACAGAAGCAGGCGCTAGGAACGTAGCAAGGGCTGCGATCGTCACCGCAACGTGGGGGGTTTCATGGGTGCCGTGAGCTTGCCCAACGGAGTCGTGGAACAGACCATGACGGGCCATTGTAAAAAAGATGCGGCTGCCTGCGTTGATGCAGGCTAGGGTACAGGCAAAGAAGCTCACCATAGAACCGACGGAAATGAGAAGACCAAAAAAGCCCACGCCTGCGATATTGGCTAAGTCGCTCATGGGTGCTGCGCTTTTATCGAAGGTTGTGGTGAAGCCCGTAAAGCCAATCACCTGAATGTAGGACAGCACAATAAAGAAAAGTCCTGAAGTAACGGTGCTTAAAATAACTGCCCTAGGAATATTGCGGAGGGGACGCTTGGCTTCATCGCCAAGGGTTGTGGCACTTTCAAAGCCTACATAGCTAAAGACCCCTAAAACCAAGCCCTGCACAATGCCGCCCGGTTTCGCGCCAGACAGCGTAAGTTGAGAGGCATCAACCACGTAGCCCTTCTTGAACAGAATAATAAGTCCCAGCAGCGCAATCAGCCCCACAGAGGCAACCTCTAGGGCCAACATCATGACGGTCGAGAGCTGAATGTCTCGATAGGCCACATACCAGGCTGTCCCAACGCAAATTGCAAACAAAAAGATGGGCGAAATGTTAATGCCCAATGGGCTGAGAAGCACAACGCCATAGTTGGCAAACCCGCAGGTAACGGCCATTGCGGTAAAAATATAGGCCAACACCAAGGCCCAGCCTGTAATGACACCCGCCATTGGCCCAAGCCCTCTAGAAATATAGGCATAGAGGGAGCCTGGAGAGGCAGATCGCCGTGCAAACTGATTGATGTTAATGCCCACAAATACCAGCCCCACGGTGGCAATAATGTAGGTCAGCCAAGTGCCAGAGCCAGCACTGGCAAAGACCAGTGCTGCATTAATGGTGGGGGTTAGGGTTGGTGCAATATTGGCGATCGACTGGGCTAGAACTTCAGGGAATGTAAGGCAGTCAGGGCGCAGACCGGAAGTGGTTTGAATGGGCATTAATTTGGTTGTCATAGTCAAACGCTCTGAGATAGAGGGGATGGGGAAGGTAGGGGGACGGGAGTGAATTTTTAGCTATGGCATTTATGCTTTGCTGAACTTGTGGGTGGAACGTCGTTGGCGGGGTTGCAATCAAAGAAGTTGACGGGCTTGAGCATGAATCCGGTGTAGGCCGTGGGCATGACGGGCCAGTCTTCGGAGCGGGGGATGTGGTGGTGTCCAAAGGTGTACCAAACCACGAGGTCGGTATTGGCGATCGCCCGATCCTTCTGCGTCCAGGCAGGCAACCCTTCCCCACCCGCACTTTGATTTGGATATTCCCCTGCGGGAAAGCGTTCGCTGGGATTGTAGGGCGTTACCCAGAGGTGTTTCTTCATGTATCCGGCCCGTTTCACCACGCTGGATTCATCATGGGCGAAGGGCAGAATATTTTCTCCTGGCGCAAGTTTGTACCCGACGGACTGGCCCACGCTATTCTTCACGGACGGATTCACCACTTTCCAGTAGCGACCCTTCATGGGATCGATGAGTCGCTGAGCTTCTGACTCAGTCTCCAGAAGCGTTGAGACTGCATAAAAGGCGTTTCCGTAGGGATTCTCAGGCCCGATGGGGTCTACTTCGGTATTGACTTCGTAGACGGAGTTCTGTTCTCCATCAATGGTCATATCCATACGGACATTGAAGATATGCTGGTGCGCGGGTGCGTAGAGCTGGGGTGCAATGAGTGCACCGTGTTTGGGCTGCTCTCCTGGCATCACGGCGCAGGTGTTCATGATGCCCGTCAGCTTGATTTCATACTGGATGTTGCCGTCTTGATAGAAGTACCAGAAGAACCCATACTCGTAGTTGCCGACTGTTGCAATGAAAGAGATCACTAGGCGGCGCGATCGCCGTACTTCAGTCTGTGCCGTTCTCCAATCCACATGCTTCCACAAAATCCCGTAGTCTTCTTCGTGCATACAGACCGCATTTTCAATGGTGTAAATACTGCCTCGACTGTTGGTCATGACCGCATCAAAGTAACGGATTTCGCCTAGGCAATCACAGCCCAGCTTGAGGGAATTTGCCAGGGAGCCAATGCCATACTCGCCAACATCAAAGGCATTTCTACGATAGCGATGGGGGCTTGGATCGCCGTAGGGAACGGTCATTTCAGCTAGGGATGCCCGATACAGAATAGGTCGCACTCGTCCCTGGTCTTCATAGCCCACGGTGTACAGCACCAATCCCTCACGGGGCGTAAAACCAATCCGCATATGCCATTTTTGCCAGCGAATTTCGTGGCCATTGACCTCAAAACTCGGCCCTTCCGGCTGCACAATTTCTAAAGGCTTTGGAGCCACACGAAAGTCTTTGACAAATTCTGGAATGTAGTTGCCGTCATTGGGGGGAAATGGCACAACGCCATGATCTTCTACCCAAAGCACCTCCATCTTATTGAGATCGACGACTGGAATCACCCCTTCAATCGGGCGAGCATAACCGTTGTCTGTCGGGCTAGTGCGAACCCAACAGAGCGCTCGCGATAATCTCACCCCTTCCTCTTGGGGTACACCATAGTGTCCCGCAGACCAAGGATCGACCATCACAAGGTCAGAGTTTGTAATGCCTCGTTTTAGAAGGGCCTCTTGAAATTCTGGACAGGCTTTTACGGCGGCTTCGCATTCAATAAATTCATCCAACATGAAGGCGGGCTGCACCCCTGGCAAAGGTTTCCATGAGATCACGCTGTGTTGAGTCAAGGAAACAATGGCTTCATAGGTTATTCCTGTTTCGTTATCGAGCAGAACGATAAATGCTTCCCTCTCAATGAAATCGCCTGACTTGAAGCTGAATACCGTACTTTTTACGGGTTCATTGAGTGTGACCGTCGAAAAGCGGATCTGCCGTCCAATCTCTGGTTTAGCCCTGACGATGGATACAGCTTGGGTCACTTCTTCTGTCGTCAGAGGCTCTAGGGGATGGAGAGCCGTAAGGGTTACATCAGGTCTATCGTAAGTAATCGTCATAGTTTTTGGGATAACACTTCAATTGAGAAATAAATGTCAATGAAATACTTTTTCTCTTATTAGATCAGGCGAGTTTTTTGCAAAACGTCTTCTCAGGCTTGTACCTAAATAAATAGAAGTCTAAAAACAGCGAATCTTTCCGAAGATTGCATTTATACAGACAACGGTACAATTCAAGCTCAAAAAATCACAAAAAGCCTATCACTAAAGATTTTCTGTCACTGGTCTGCTATGAAATAAAGCTTTAAATATATCCGTTGTGGATTTTTTGAGGCTGTATGAATATAAAGAAATATGTATTAAATTAAAGATTAAAACAACTTCATAGGATGAGTCTGTAATGAATACTACGGAAAGCATGAATACCCAGCGATTGAATCAGTCCCCCTAGGACTTCGATTGTGTAGCCGCGTTGGCGGAGCCTGTCCGTAGGACTTATTCAATCGCTGGCTTCAAAGATTTATGCAAGAGGTCTCATGATGAGCAACTTGTGAACGGTACATCTTGCTGAACTCACTGGGTCATAAATTGCCGTTGCGCCGTTCTATATTTTTGCAGTAGACGAACAGGACGAATGAGCCAATAGAGAAATGCCAAAGCCGAGGGCAGAGGCAAGACGGCTCGATCTTTACGGCTGGGGATAGCCCATTTGGAGCGGTTCATGACATACATAAAATGAACGAGCTGATGGCGAGGGCGCTCTCGCATCCGAATAAACACCAGCAACCCTTCCATGCGGTCAAAGGGTTTTGCGTTATGGGGTGGAGCAACGATAAAGGATTTAATGACCCCTGTTAGAGACGGTAGTGTGGCGTCCAGTTCTATCTTTTGGGTGATGATACTGGGCAAACTGACGCCGAGTAGATCTCGAATCAGACAGCAGTTCAGTAATAAGATGCGATCGCAGCCCACCCGATACGCTTGCTCCAAAACATTCCGCCAGTCAATCTCTGACGCATGGGTGCGAATCAACCCAGCAATATCGCATAGCCACTCTAGCCTTGTCCAAAGATGGCTTGCGGCGTGGACGCAAAGGTGAAGGAGGGTATCTTCTAGGCAAAATGTATACGCTTGAGTTCTACCTAGGGAGACGGGCTGTAACCGTTGCCACCAGTCCTTTAAGGCAATTTCAAAGGGGAAAAATTTTGGTGTAATTTTCCAATGTAAATCCACAACGGTTTGAGACGCTTTATTGATAAAAACGATTTCGCCAGCGTGAAAGTCTAAGTCTCTTTTTTGAGCTTTTGTGAGATGACCTTGCTGATACCCCTGGGCCATTAGTAAGGTACTGGTTTGTTCAACATCTTGCTCATGAACCAATAGATCAAGGTCTCCAAAATGGCGAAGGGAGAGGTTTCCATAGACAAGAGCTGACAGAACTGGCCCTTTGAATGGAACAACAGCGATACCTTGGGCTGAGAATAATTCTGTCAAGGAAATCAGCTCATGGGTTAAACGGATATTTCGCAATGCATTGTTATGGCAAAAATATTTCAAGTAATCTAAGATGCCCTCTGGCAAATTGATTGAGTCAATCTGCCTCATACTTTGGTATAAAAGTTGAGTGACACCGTGGTTGTTTGCGTATAGAATTAAATTTGTCCAGTCAATATTGTCTTGAACCAGTACTTGGACGCGCTCCATCTGTTCAGGCTCTAATTGAGTTCTTGCACAGCGCAAGATGATTTCAATTTCAGGACAAAAATCTGACGTTGAATTAAAGGGTACGTAAAATGGTTGAGCAGTCAAAACTCTCTTTTCAGAGGCTTTCTGGTAAACCATGTTCTCCTATCAAACTTTGTGTTTCTAAGATATTTACAATTTGACGAGTCAATAAAAATCACCACAACAATATAGCCCAGAGACTATAAAGTCGTTGGATCAGTTTATGCTGCTGTGCTCTAGATTTGTCGTTAAGCTAAAACGCCACCAAACTTAGAGCTTTTATCTTTGTAAGCCAGCCTCTTTGTAGTTATCTATACATTTTGACATAGGTTTGTTGGCGCAGGTGAATTGTAAAGGGATTTCTTCTTAATGTAATTCTTAAAAAGAGTAATCACTCTCAGTACGATAATTTTTAAGAGATACAGCCTTAACGCGCTCTATGATGCGCTGGGCACTGTTCACTAAACGGGGGATGGATATTCGATAGCTATACTTTGAAAGGTTTTCGAGCTTTGCTTGTGAAGTACTCCCAAAGTCTTAATAGATATAGGCTTCAGAGCTTTGTTGACTCTTGGCTGAGCACGACCTGTTGCTTAGAAGGGCATTTTGAAATCACAAAATAGCCCAAGGATCAAAAACATCCTTGGGCTATTTTGAATACACCAGATATTTCTAAGCCTTAGCCTTAGTCTTAGGCGCTTCAACCTCTTTGACCTCATGGAGACCAAAGTTGTTGGTATTAACGCCACCAGCGCTGCCGCTTAAGCCGCTGTAGTTCACCTTTTCAAAGCGAACGATCACTGGATACTTGATACCGCTTTGGTCAACGGACGCAACGGTGCCGACTTCGTTGTACCAGTAAGATTCTGGACGGAGAATTTTAACTTTAGAACCGCGCTGAACCATAAATCTTATCCCTTAATGATGTTGCAAACGGGTAATTGTCCCCAGATTACTACGGTTAGGGAACCATCTAGAGTCCTAACCTATAAACTTTTATGACTAAACTCCTCCGGTCATCTCCCAGGGAAACGGCCTAGGATCCGCTTGGTGGCAGTTCTTACCTTTGTCAAGCCTGATTGATTAGGCACGATAAACAGGCAGCGTAAAGTTAAAGCTGCTCCCCTCATTGGGCGTGGAATCGACCCAAAGTTGGCCGTAGTGGGCACGAACAATGCGCTGACACAGCGCCAATCCAATGCCATAGCCTTCCTTAAACTCATCCCGCTCTAGGCGAACCGCGTCACGAAAAATGGCTTTTTGTTTCTCAATGGGGATGCCTGGGCCGTCGTCCATAATGCTAATCTGCACCTTTTGGGTGGTTCGGTGCAGCACACAGAGCTTAATTACGCCGCCTTCTGGGGTGTATTTAATGGCGTTATCCAAAAGGTTAATCAGCACTTGACGAATATGGTCACTGTCCGCGTGAACGTAAGGTAAATCTAGGGGAACGTCCATTTTGAGATACTGGGCCTTGGCATCCACCTTCCCTAAAATATCCTCCACAATTAAGGGGCACAGGGCACCTAAATCTAGCTTTCGCGGGTGAATTTTAAGCTCGGAATTTTTGCCCCGTGAGGCATCCAGCAGATTGGTAATCATGCGCTCAATCACCTGCATCTGTGATCGCGCATGATGGGCCAGCCGCGCCATTGTTTCGGGGGGAAGTATAACGGGTGGTGCAGGCTTCTCCCACTGACCTTCTAAGGTTTCTAGGGCGATCGCCGCCGCCGTAAGTGGATTGCGCAGATCGTGGGCCAACATGGCAATGATGCGGTCTTTGAATAGATTTTGTTCTTGGAGGGATTCATTATCCTGGCGAAGCTGAAAAATCTCATCGGACAGCTTCATCGTTTGCTCAGACTGACCCAACACATTTTGGGAAGCAGG
>JANLSD010000123.1:0-5371 GCA_031362245.1 Acaryochloridaceae cyanobacterium OTE_25_metabat_464
GCTAAGGTATAGCGCCGAAACGATCGCTCATCCGTGTGCCCAGTCAATAGCCTTGCATGGGCTGGATCCATCCCCATCCGCAACAGCTCGGTCGCCCCAGTATGCCGAAACTGATGCGGGTGCAGCTCCGGCAGTCCTGCTAATTCTCCAATCCGCTCCACCGCAAAATAGATGCCGTGATAGCTGAGACGATCGCCTTCCCACCCTTGATGATGAGACAGAATCAAAGGACTTTCCGGTGCCACCGTTTCGCCCTGGCTCCGCCGCCACTCCAAATAAGTCTGAATGGCCTGTTGCCCAGCTTCAGATAGCGGCACAATCCGAGGCTGTTTATTCTTGGTTATGCTCAACGTGACTAACCGACCATCAAAGGAACCCACGTTGGCTGAAGCCACTTCACCCGCCCGTAGGTTATGGCTGAGCAGTTGCACCATTGCAAAGTCTCGCAGTCGTGTTTCAGTACGTTGGGCGATCGCACTCCAAACCCGCTCCATTTCTTCTGGCGTGAGATTCTGAGCTGGCGGTAAAGGCACCCGCTCAAACTTCACCCCTTCAGTCGGGTTCTTGAGACATAGCTCTGGATGAAACTGACACAGCCACCGGAAAAAGCTCTTGAGGGCGGTCAGGGCACTGTTGAGGCTATTCTTGGCAAGCTTCTTACCCGTCGCAACCTCTAACTCCATCAAATAGGCTTTGTACAGTCCCAGATGACGAGACTGAAGTTCAGACCATCGGCATTGTGTCCAGCCCAAGAATCGCTTTAGCTCGCGTTCGTAAAGCTTGCGACTATTGGGCGATAGACTACTGCTTCTCAAAAACTCCTGCGCCACAGGCCAGCGGATATCGGAGGGTGTGGCAATTTGGGCGGGTCGTCCCCGTGACGCAATCTTTGTGCGAAGCTCTCGAGCCGCGCTAGGAGATGGCCTTTCAGGAATCGAACCAATGTCGGCAGCAAGTGGACGATCTAGGGCAATGAGTTTGACCGCAGGAATGCTCATGATGTCTGAAACCCGTATGTTGATTAATTCCAGATCACCGTTGGATCCTTCAAATCATTCTCATGTTTGCGTTCACTCTTTTCTTTGTCTCGAATCCATTGTCTGACAAGCATTGCAAGAAATCCATTGCGATCGCCCACAGAGGGATCTTGTTTCATGTACAGAATTAAGTCGTCCGGTAGCTCAATCGAAAGTTTAGACATTTTCTTGATCCTAAAAAATAATCGGTTTAATCCGTCTCAATACATCCTGAAGCAATAGATCTGGACATTCACCCTTATAAAGCGCTTTCCTGGCTCTAAAATCGAGTGATCGCGTTTGGTCAGTCATAATGACACCCGTTACGGCCTCACCTTCAGGAATGCAAACATAGAATGGATTTTTTCGCTGGGTGTTGCTGATGGGACAGACAAAGGCAAAGCCCATCTTTTGATTAAACCCATCATGGCTGACCACCAGCGCCGGACGGTTGCCCATTTGCTCATGGCCTGCTTGCGGGTCAAAGTCAATCCAAATAAAATCGCCGCGCTTTGGAAGATACATTACCAAACCTCATCTCCCACGGGTCTACCCCAGTCCACTTCACCCTCTGGCGCTTCAGTTATTCCCGCTAACAGTTCTTCTAGACTCAGCTCAGGCAAGGTTTGCACAGGTTCTAGAACCATTTTTCCATCCTGTACCGTACATTCAACGGTGTCATTAGCATGAAGCCCTAAGGCTTCAACCACATACTTGGGAATCCTTATCCCTAATGAGTTACCCCATTGACCGATCTGTGACTTCATAAATGTGAGCCTCAAACCTTGAATTTGCATTGATATCCAAAGTATACTATAGCTTCAATATAAAATATGGGTCACATATCTAATATCTAGCGAAACTCTAGCGAACAAGCGCATGGTATCATAAAGGTGTCTGATTTTTGCCCCCGCAGCAAGCGTTTGGGCGATTACGATAATTTCCTACGGCTACTTAACTTATGCCGAAATCTCAAAGTGAACGTTGCCGTCTTTGCTCCAAGCTTTCTGCCGAAGAGGCCATCGCCCGTCATGGCCCAGGCGGTATGGGATGCTGGGTGGGTGAACCCTGCCACAAGCGCAGGTCTTACTACCGCAACCGCGATCGCTATAACGCTAGTAAACGACAGCAGTATCGTGGTGTGGCGGTTGCGGCTGAAGTGGATGATGGCAAAGGGACTGTGCTGACGGTGGTGCCTGCGATCGCTCCAGCGGCGGTCTTGTATTTGTATCGGGCGCGAGTGGATGATCCGCTCCATGCGATCGGTGCTGAACTTTGGCTAGGCCAGAGCAAGATTGCCCAAATTGAGCCTGTGCATACGATGGGGTTGATGCCTGCTCAGATTAAGGTGTTTCTCAAAGAGATTTTGACGGCGTTTTCGGGGCAGGTGCCTGGCGTGACTCAGTTTGAGGTGCAAAAGGAGCTGTCGCCCGATTGCTGTCCCATTCGGCCTTGTCCGTTGCATCCATAAGTTTTAGAGTTACTAGGCATTGGATAAATATGATTTGAGGCTCATGACCTATTCTCAAACCCATCATCGGAACAAGAAAAATAAATATTTATTTTCCATCAAATTTATATCAAGTCTTCTTTTGGTTTTGATTGGTGAATCGTTTATTCCCGCTCTAAGTTCCATGCCTAAAACAGTTCCTATCTCATTAGATGAGCAAGTGGACTCACCTAATCGGGCAAGTTTGCTTCATTCAGGTCATGCGATCAACGCTGTTCCGTCTCGTTCCATTCGCCTCGTACAAAGAAAGGTGGGTAGGGTTCATCTCTATCTCACGATCATTGACCTTCGTGACCCCAACGTGTTCTTAAATATTGGTTTGGCTCATAACGCTAGTCGAGCCAATGATTCTCAGTTTACCCGTGGAGTTGAACCCTTTAGCCGCTTTGTATCTCGGCATCCCTCAGCGGTGATGTTGAATGGAACATTTTTTAGCACCGATGCTCAGAAGCGGGTGATGGGCAATATGGTAGCTGGGGGGAAGGTACTAAAATTTTCACCTTCGGAAAATTATGGAACGACCCTAGGTTTTCTTAAAGGGAGCCGTTTGGAGATGAGGACTGCACGAACAGATGGTAAACCAGACTGGGATCAACATTGGTTTTCCTTAACCGCTGGGCCACGACTCTTACGCAAAGGAAACCTCTGGATTGCACCTCGCAAAGAGGGTTTTAGGGATCCAAACGTGATGGGGGTTGCGAAACGCAGTGCCCTCGGATTTTCTAAAAGTCACAAGACGCTCTTTCTGGCAACGTTTACAACACCGATTTCGCTGCGTCATCAAGCAAGCATCATGAAGTCGATTGGGTGTTATGAGGCGATGAATCTAGATGGAGGGTCTTCCATCGCACTTGCATATCGGGGCAAAGTATTGGTAAAACCTGGGCGATCTCTTGCAAATGTACTCATGGTTTATGATGCTGACCATCCGGCACCGAAGCTTTTACAAGAGTCCTGGCATCAATTTCAGGACAATTAGCTTGCGGTCTGTAGGACTTAAAATTACTGAAGGATAAGGCATTTTCTATTAGCGTCTAGAGTTACTTTTCAGATATAGAGTTCCACTACTCAGTCTGCTTGTATGGGCTGATTCCGTTCATGACCATCCTCCAGCTTGAGCTAAATCTATGGCAGCAACTTGCCGAAGCCCAGCAGTCGCCCCAAGCGGTGAACTGGCAGCAGCTTTGTCTTGCGTTCGATGAGGCGATCGACCGAACTCCGGTGGGGCTAAGGCTGGCGACGGCGGCGGACGCGATCGCAGAGATGACGGATGTTTTCGCAGCAAGAGCCGATGAGTTTTTCAATGGGTGGCATCGGCAACGGGTGGCGCATGAGGGGCCAATCCTTGATGATGATTTGTTCGCTGAGTTTGTCCGGCAGTCGTTTCACCTGGATTTAGACGGGTTAGTGGGGGTGCCAGAACTCTACGTGCGCTCGGCTTCCGAAAAGTCCTATGAGGATGCTGAATCAGTGGCGGAGGAAGTATCCAAAGAGACGGCGCTACTGCTGGCGGGGGCTGAGCTGGAGCCAGAGCCAATGATCGTTGTGCAACCTTATGACGAAAATGTTGGGGAGTGGGCAAATGCGATCGCCCTGTGGATGCAGCAGCAAAAGATTGAGCGGGTTGGGTTTGTGGAATTGTTGGATGGGGTGGGGTTTGAGGTGGTCAAGGGCTGGCTGGCTGTGTTGTTAGATGAAGGGTTTACTATGGATCGCCTTGAGTGCGGCGATTTTTATTGGAGTACTGGGATCTTGGTGGCGCTGAAGCAAGAAGAGATTCCTATCGTTTGCTGAAGCTGGCTTCTGTCTCGCGGGGGCGGGTTGGCGTTGCTTGGGCGGGGGCGATCGTACAGCTTCAGGATGAGACGGAATTATCTTTAGTGAAGCTTTGGTTAGCTGTACTGCTGGGTGGGCTTGAGATGTGGCATAGCGGAGGTTTTTATGATGCGGCGGGGGTGGCGATAGCTACGCACCAAGAGTCCGCAGAGCATTAAAGGCAATCGCACAGCATCGGTCTGAGACACAAGATCGCCTATTTCCAAGTCACCCGTACTGGCTTAAGGTGAAGCAAACCCTCTGGCTGTCTCACTTTAGAGCAAAAGTCATCAACCTGACGCTGCAATTTCCTCGCTGCTGTCAATGCGCCAGCCTTGCTGTTGTAGACCTTTGCATACTTGCTCGGATGACGACTTGTTTTATCAATCAAATCAGACCCATCCCAGTACCAGCGCATCCATCGCGTCTTTCCAGTCGAGAGAGACACACTGTACGTGAGCTGTAAGTAGTATCTAACGCCACTTGAACGTTCTACTAAAGCAACCTTTTCAGGCTTTTTGAGTTCTTTTACAGGCTCTATCTTCGGCGGTGGTTGAGCGATGGCGTGATGCTGTTCCTCAGACTGAATCAGTTCCTCCAACCAATCCGCACGAGTTAGACCCCTCTCTTCTGCATACTTGCCAAACAATTCCCAAGTGGAGTCCGTCACACGTAGACTTCTCACTTGACGTTTTTCGTCGGTCTTCTGAATAAATTTCCCTGCTTTACCTCTAATGCGATTCATCCTCATCGCTCCATGTAATACATAGCACTTAGGCTAACTTGGAAATCCATCATTTTCCATGCATTACATTGATTGCTTGAGCTGATGGACAGGGCTTGCGGACTCTTGGAGCGCTGGCATCGCCATGCCGAACCCCACTGGATAAATACAACCCCGCTTACAAGGCAAGATTTAGCTCTGGCGCTGCATCCGCTTGCTTAAGCTGCGGAGGCAAACGAATGAAAGGACAATCGCAGGGCGGCTGAAGAAGGACGATCATTCTACCTGAAAGTGACGATCGCCCTG
>JANLSD010000249.1:0-4396 GCA_031362245.1 Acaryochloridaceae cyanobacterium OTE_25_metabat_464
GCTGCTTAAGTTATGGCGATTGAATCGATTTTCAATAAACCCATGAAACCCGCAAGACTCGCTAAAGCTATGGCTCTATCCTTCGCCTTGGGTGCAATCCTCTCGGTCGGTTCAGACTCAAAACTGACGCGCCAAGTTGAGGCTATGGCCCTGTCCAAAGCCCAGGCGACGGCAACAAGCGCAATGCGATCGCTCAGCAGTACGCTGGAGCATTGGCTTGATCTGGGTACGGATGCTGTGCTGAAGGGGATTGTGAAGCAGGTTTTTCAGGATGGCTAGTGCGATCACCCTCACTCCCGCCATCAAACGCATCACCTCAGCTTTGGCTAGGGTTGGCTACTGTGGTGGGGAGATCGCAGCCCTACCCCTTCCAAGATTCAATCTTTTGCAAAACCTCAGCATTTTCTTGGGTAGCACGCACTAGATCGTATTGCATCTGAAGTTCAAGCCAGAATTCAGGAGTCGTTCCCAAAAACTTAGCTAACCTCAGCGCTGTGTTTGCCGTGATTGCTCTACGGCCTCTAATAAGTCCATTGATGCCTGTGTAGTCAACAAAGATAGCTCTTTCAAGGTCTTTTTGTGAAAGCCCCTTCTTGT
Source organism: Acaryochloridaceae cyanobacterium OTE_25_metabat_464 (assembly GCA_031362245.1). Lineage (GTDB taxonomy): Bacteria > Cyanobacteriota > Cyanobacteriia > Thermosynechococcales > Thermosynechococcaceae > JAAURS01. The sequence continues at coordinate 598 of JANLSD010000249.1, forward strand.
TTAAATACTCATCGAGAACCTTACCAGGATGCTGAGACACAGATTTTCCAATGTGATTAAAGCTTATCTTCAATCTTATACTGACATAGCGCATATCGCCATAGTGCTGTAATATGGTGATATAGCGCATAAAGCATTAGTTGATCGGAGTTAATGGAATTCCTATTTCCCAACTGTTCACGATAGAGGACACACCTTGTGAAAAACAAAATTCTTGTTATTTTTGCACTAGCGGCAAGTATTAACCTTTCAAGTCTTGCTATCACAGCACATCCCGTCTTAGCCAAAGATGTCTTGTCCGCTGAGGCGACGGTGCAAAGAACCTGGATGCCCACATTTAAGCAAGGACAATCTGTCTATTTGGATCCAAAACTGTCCGGCAACCCTCAAGACCCATTCAAAGTCTCAGACCCATTTGCCGAAAAACTAAATCAGATTGGCGCAAAGCATGACTTAAAGTTCTATGTCGTAGGTTCTGTGCAAGGAAATGAGCCGATTCCTGCTAATACAAAAGTCGGTATTGCCAAAGTCGATGAACTTTTGTCCCAGTGGTCTAATCAGCCTGGATTCGATAAAGATCGCTATGTCATTATTTTCTGGGTGCGTCGCTCTGACGATCCTAGTAAAGGATCCGTTGGGGTAAATACTGGCGCAGTTGCACGAGGGCAAGATGTTACCCCTGAACTATTATCAGACCCTGAAGGACTTGTTATACCTGCGCTCAAGCAATACATGCCTCAGAATCCTGAAGGGGCGTTTCTTGCCATTGCAAACAATATTGACTCCAAAGTCTCTGAGCATATTGCTCAATTGGCTCAACAGAAGGTTGAAGCTGCTGAAAATAAAGCTCGATTAGCCTCGTTGATGAGCACATTGAATATCCTTGGGTTAGGCGCACTGGGGGCGGGATTCATTTGGGCCGGGACTCAGTTTGTCGGTAAGCGAAGAAAAAATGCTCAAGTTTTTAGGCAGCAGGTAGAGTCCAGCTTAAAAGACTGGCAATGCACAACGAAAAATGGTAGCGAGATCTATATTGAGCTGACCGAGAACCATCTCTTCTTTCTCGAAAAGCTTCAGTCTGAAGAGATTGACTCCGACACTCAGGCACTGTTTGAAGGGGCAAAGAGATCCCTCGCTAGATTTGCCATTCGCCTACAGGCAGCTTTAAGCATTCAGGCTTCCGCAGAAACTTCAGTTACACAGCACGATTATAAGGAAGCTTATCTAATCCTGAATGAAAGATCGGTAAAGGTTAGCGATGAAGCACTACCAGTTAAGGTAGCAACCTTGTTGACTGGGTTGATTTCTGAAGAATCTTACGAGCCACGCCAGCTTCAAAAAGCGCTAGGTGATTCTTGTATCGACGCTAGAGACAAGGTCGTGGCACTCAACGACTTATTTGAGAGAGCAAAAGGATTCGTTGGTTCTCAAAACACATTCTCTCAAATTGATGATGTTCTTGTTGCCCCATTAGTTGCTTATGGCTTGGCATGGGGCGAAAGGCAGGGTGGAGAGATTTCGCTAGAGTTTTCTTTCAGAGAAGATCGAATCTCTGCCGATGCTATAAAAGGCAGGGTTCAGGCTGGAGAGAATGCGCTCAGAGCAGGCAGACTATCAGAAGCGGCTCAGATCATGTCTGAAATACAGCAGTGGATGGACTCAGTACGAGAAGACTATAATCGACAGACCGAAGCCAAGGCAAACTGCGATCGCCTTTCTCAAGAAGTCTTGCGCCAATCAACCCAGATTAAGCCCTGTATTGAGTCGGCAAAACAGGCGATCGCTGAAGTTGTTGCCATGTACCCTAAAGTCTCAGTAACGCATGATCGTCAACAGTGCGACAGTTTTCTTAAGGCTTTATCTGATTTCCCAGAGCATCAAGAATTGATTCAGTCAAACTATAGTGCTCAAAAGTATGAAACTGCCCTACGTTTGCTCGAAAACCAGAATCAAGAATTTGGGCTAATACGTGAACATCTGAACGACATTATCGCTAAACCTGGACAATTGACAAAACAGACCAAGGAAGCCCAGGAGCGTGTGGAGTCTTATGGACAGAGAGTGTCTAAGCTTCGTTCGCATTCGTCTGTCTCGCGGGTGGATGAAACGTTGAGTGAAATCCGCCAACAAATTCTAGTTGGCAATCTTGCCAGTTCTCTTGTAGCGCTTGATTCAGTTAATCAGGATATCTCCAGAGCAGAACGTGCTTCACGTAAGTCGTCGAGCAGTTCTAGCTACAGTTCTTCTGGATCAGATTACAGCAGCTCAGATTACAGCAGTTCATCAGGTGGCGGTGACTATGGCGGTTCTAGTGGTGGCGGTGACTATGGCGGTTCTATAGCAGTCCTAAATCATTTGTAAATTATATAGAATGTATAATAGACCTAGAGTCTATTGATATTTATGGAAAGTATATCCGTGGATCGGAGTAATAGCTCAGAACCAAAAGCTATAGATGAATTACGAGATTTTATCGCTAGTAATCCTGATTCTAGAGAACAGAAACGGGCATTAGCGACAATGATGTGGATTGAAGGCTTACCTCCTTCTAAGATTCAGAGAATCTTAAATGTATCCCCCTCATTTATCAGTAAATATAAAATAAGATTTATTGAGCGTGGTGTTGAAGGATTGAAGCTTGATTACAAAGGTTCAAAAGGCTATCTAAGTCCCGAAGAAAATATAGAGATTATTAAGTATTTAGGGTCTAAAGAGGACTGGACTCTCCAAGAACTTAAGGAATATATCGAAGACGAATATGATGTCGAATTTAAATCAGCACAAAGTTACTACGAATTATTTAATAAAGCCAAAATCAGCTGGAAGAAAACTCAAAAAAAGAATCCTAAAAAAGATGATGAATTAGTCTTAAAAAAAAAGAGAGAAATAGAAGCACTCCTTGAGACTAACAGAGAAGCAATTGAAGCTGGAAAGCTTGTCGTATATATGATTGATGAATGTCATCTTCTATGGGGTGATGCCTGTGGGTATGTTTGGGGGAAGACTAATATCCGAATAGAAATACCAATGACAAACATGAGAGAAAGGCAAACATATTTTGGCGCACTAAATTATCAAACAAAACAATTTTTTGTTCAAGCGTATGGAGCAGGAAATTCAGAGAATACGGTTTCATTTTTAAAATACATTCAAAGTCTAAATCCAGACACTAAAACTTTAATTATCTGGGATGGAGCTAGTTATCATAAATATGGTGAAATGCCAGAGTTCCTGAGAGAGGTCAATCAAGGCTTGGAAAAATCTGATTGGATGATAACCTGTGAATTATTTGCACCTCATGCACCAGAGCAAAATCCTGTAGAAGATATTTGGCTACAAGCTAAAAGATTCATTAGAGAGTGTTGGTTTTTCTGTCGGTCATTTTCAATGGTTAAAGAACTATTTATACTCGCAACACATTATCAGTTTTTTGAGTTCTCCAAGTTAAATATGTATGGCATCTTTGAGCAAAAAGCTGAATTAATTTCAGCCTAAATAGCTTTTTACATACATGATCTGTCTTCATATCATTCAGGATTGCTATAGTGGTGGCGGTGACTATTAACTGGCTTTTCGTTCAGGCTCAAACTCAAAATAAGGTTTTTTATGCTCTCGCAAGAAATTAAAACTATTAAGCTCTTAGACATCTTGATAATATAAACTAAGCCTGAGATCCTTGCTAGGAGACTAGTTTGAGTAAAAACTTCTCTTTTAGAGATCTCATAATTTTTTCGTGAAATTGAATTTTGAACGAAGAACGAAGGTTTCAGCCAGTGGGCACCCTTTTAGTAAAAGGCAT
>JANLSD010000252.1:0-5624 GCA_031362245.1 Acaryochloridaceae cyanobacterium OTE_25_metabat_464
TGGGTGACTTGGGCAATTAGTTCACACGGGCCGAGTACGAAGGGCATCAAGTTGTCTGCCAACACAGGACGGTTTCATCTCAATTATTGCGCTCTTCTTAATCCCTGCTGATCGCTCTGTGAGCCACAATGAGAATTGCTGATAAACCTGCCCTTGCCAACGTCCTAGAACGGCCTAGCATAGCCCAAAGCATCCTTCGCTGCCTGAAGGGTCTGTTGTGCCACGGACTCCGCTTGCGCCTGTCCTTGCTTCAAAATGGATTGGACATAGCTGCGATCGCCCGTTAAATCGCTATATTTTTCCTGAATGGGTCTCAACGCCTCGATGGTGGTTTCGGTGAGCAGGGGCTTAAATTGTCCCCACCCCATCTCGGCACATTCTGCCGCAACCTCTGACTTCGACTTACCAGACAATATCAAATACAGCATCAACAAATTTTGGCATTCAGGTCGTTCTGGATCGTCAAAGACCAGCCCCCGAGCAGGATCGGTTTTACAACGTTTGATTTTATTGCGAATCTCGTCAGGGGTATCTAGGAGATTGATCCGGCTTTGTTCAGAGGGGTCTGACTTAGACATTTTTTTGGTGCCATCGGTCAAGCTCATTACCCGTGCCCCTTCAGGTCTAATTAGAGGTTCTGGAATTTTAAAGATGGGACTTTTGGGTTTGCCAAACTGAAAGTTAAAACGTGTCGCAATATCTCGGGCTAATTCGAGGTGCTGCTTTTGGTCTTCCCCGACGGGCACCAGGTCAGGCTGATACAGCAAAATATCGGCGGCTTGGAGCACTGGGTAGTCGAGGAGGCCAATGCTGACATCTTCGCCCTGCTTGATGGCTTTCTCCTTAAACTGGATCATGCGCTGAAGCCAGTTGAGGGGGGTGATGCAGTTAAACAACCACGCCAGCTCGGCATGGGCTGAAATATGAGATTGCACAAAAATGGTGGTGTGATTGGGATCTAAACCGCAGGCGAGATAGAGCGCTGCAAGGGTATAGGTATTTTCGGATAGGGTCTTGGGATCGTGGGGGACGGTGATGGCGTGAAGATCGGCGATAAAAAAGTAGTTTTCATATTCATACTGCTCGCTGACCCAAGTCCGTAGGGCACCCAGATAATTGCCTAAATGGAGGCTACCCGTTGGCTGTACGCCTGAAAGAACACGTTTTTGTCCCATACTGAAAATTATCGGCGGATGATGAGTGGGTCAATGTTGACGGTGTTCTGGACGCCAGGGCTTGTCCGACTTTCAGAGGCGATTGCTGTCAAACCATCGTCGCACCGTCAGACTATTAGTCTACGTGAATTAATGGTTTAATCCTATGGAGCTTTGTATTTCAAGTATCAATCGATTATTCTTTTGAGATAGAAAAGTGCGATCGCCCAAGAACAGAATTCGCCCTTTTGTTGTGGAACCCTGACAATCTCAGAAGAAGACTTGATTTGCAAGGGTTTGAAGGATTTGAACGCGCCATAAACCTTCCATTCCAATTCTGGCACCACAAAAACCATCCGCAGAATCACGGAAAAAACCATCGGGGAAAATTTCACAAAATCCAGTAGATTTACGGTATGGATATAGGCCCAATTCTCGCTATATTGAATACGTTGATTGGGCTGTCATACCCCCCGCATGGCCCACGTAGTCCCCGAAATGGCAAACTGCTCCGAAAGGACAGGGCGCAAATTAGCAGGCCTAATCCAAACAGCATTGAGGGGTATGGATGCTGCTAAGTGCCGAAGGGACTTTTCCTCTTCTTGAAAATGAGCGGTCGCGACGCGTTCCGACCCGTCTCTACATACGCAGTCACATAAGGGCTAGATATTGTCAATACAGCTAGCCCTCATTATTGATGGCATCTATGAGCACCCAGAAATGAAAAAAAATTAGGAACCGTCTTCATAGATTTCATAAGCTTCTATGATTTTTTCCACGAGGGGATGGCGCACAATGTCACCCTTGGATAGGTAGCAAAACGCAATGCCTTCCACAGGCTCTAGAATTTTACGGGCGATTGCCAATCCCGAGGTCTGATGGGACGGCAAATCGGTTTGGGTTAAATCCCCCGTCACCACAAGACGAGACTTCATGCCAATCCGGGTCAGCATCATCTTCATCTGGGCAGGGGTGGTGTTTTGGGCCTCATCCAGAATGACGAAGGCATTGTTGAGGGTGCGGCCCCGCATGTAGGCCAGGGGAGCCACCTCAATCACACCACGCTCCATCAAAGACGCAATCCGTTCTGGGTCAATCAGTTCGTAGAGGGCGTCATAGAGGGGACGCAGGTAGGGGTCTATTTTTTGTTGCAGGTCGCCAGGGAGAAAGCCTAGCTTTTCGCCCGCTTCCACGGCAGGGCGGGTCAAGACCAGGCGTTCATATTCATTGTCAAGGAGTGCCTGGACTGCAATCAGAGCTGCCAGAAACGTTTTTCCCGTCCCTGCTGGCCCAATGCCAAAGGTAATGGCGTGTTGACGAATCGCCTTAATGTACTCGCCTTGGCGGAAGGTTCTGGCGCGGATGGCTTCTCCGCGACGGGTTTTGACCAAGACATCATCTTGAAGCGATCGCCATTCTTCTTTTTTGTCTGCCGAGAGGGCATGACGAGCCGCCAAAATATCCACATCTGAAATGGCACGGCCTTCCTTCCAAAAGTTTTGGAGAAGATGAACCATCTCTCGCACCAAATTTTTCTGGGTCTCAGTGCCAAAAATACTGAGTTCTTGGCCCCGCAGAACCAGTTGTGCGCCTGTTTGCTTCGCGAGGGTTTTTAGGTTAGATTCCTGCTCACCCGCCAGAGACATGGCACTCTGAGGACTTGGGAGTTCGATAATGATGGCGTCTTGCACAAAGTTAGAAGGTTAGATTGAAGGTTAGATTACAGCGGTTCAGTTTCACAGCATTCTAGGGACAGGTATAGAAGAAAGTGCCTCAAATACCTCAAAAATTCAAAGCCCCTGTGTTTAGGATGACATACCCGCCAATGAACTGACAGGCGATTATTTAGTCCAGTCCGGCTTGAACCGTTAAGGGATCTAGTAGATTTTGGGATGTTGACCAAAATTTACGATAGAACAGAATCAGTAAAAGTGTTATTGAACTGCATTCTAAGGTCTGTTTTCCCCTTATAAAAGGATAAACACAAGGGTCGGTGGCAAGGGGAAAAGAACGATGAAGTGGCTCAAAGCGTGTTTCTGCGGAGGGTTGTGTTGATGACGGCTCAGCTCTCTACTCTTCTAGGCAAAATTCAGGTGCCTTGCGAGTTCAAACCCCTTCAGGTTGAACTTTTGAACCTAGGGAACAGCATGGCCCAAGACGGCATTATTTTGACAGACGATGCCTTTCGTGCAGCGGATGTGGCGGTGTCTCCATTTTTTGTGATGGTGACGCCGGAGTTTCGCGTGTTGCTCCAGGCTGAAACCTCCGGCGATGAGGCATTGTCAGAAACCTCTGTTTTGACCTTTGACCCCGATGCCATTTCTGCGTTTCTAAAAAAAATGCGATCGCAGCTCACAAAGCAGCCATCCCTCAAGGCACAGCTAACCCAAGCGCTCTCGATTGCGCCCAAGCCCTCCAGTGCGGCGGCTGGGTATGAGGCACTCATTCGGCAATTGTGTGGACTGCTATCAAGCCCCCAACCCACTCCAGAATCCCCCTCTGCCGCAACCTGTCGGCCCTTAGTAGATGCTGCACTGCACCAACAGGTTCGGCAAGAGCAGCTCATCAATCAAGTCACTACCCAAATTCGCCAAAGTTTAGAGCTACCCGTCATTTTGCAGGCGGCGGTTCATAAAATTCGAGAATGCCTCTCCGTCGATCGGCTCTTGATTTATCAGTTTAATGGACCTGCAACAACGACAGCAGTACCGCTCAGCGGCAGAATTGCCTACGAATCCTGTGCTAGCAAAGCGATTATGCCGTTAGCACAAGCCGCCACTCACCATCAATGGGCCACCACGCCTAAGGTGTACCAGGGCTATGGCAAAGGTAAACGGCTTGCAACTGCCACGGTCAATGGTGCAGTAGATTTATTAGACGGGCCAGCCGTGCTGTTGTACAAAACACACGGGGTGCGGGCACAGTTTGTTGCGCCCCTGCTGGTTCAAAATCAGTTGTGGGGGTTGCTGATTGCCCACCAATGCGGACAACCCTATGAATGGCAACCCCGCGAAGTCGAATTTTTAGACCAAGTGACGGAACATTTGGCGATCGCCATCCATCAGGCTCAGCTTTACCAGCAGCTTCAGGGCCAAAAGCAAACCCTAGAAGAACAAGTCGAACAGCGCACCCAGGAACTGAGTGCAGCCCTCGCCGAAACCCAGGTCGCAAACCGCGTCAAGAGCGAATTTATCGCCACCATGAGCCACGAGTTACGCACCCCACTCACCTGTGTGATTGGGATGTCTGCCACGCTCATTCGTTGGTCCCTTGGCCCCTTGAACGATAAACAGCGGAGTTATCTTCAGACCATCCATGACAGCGGTGAGCATTTACTGGAGCTGATCAATGACATCTTAGATTTCTCCCAAGCCGAATCTGGCAAAGCCGTCCTAAATTTGACGGAATTTTCTTTAACCGCTTTAGCCCAGCAAAGCGTTCAGTCGCTGCGGGAAACAGCAGAAAAGGGAGAGATACAGTTGCGGCTCAATCTTAAAATTGTGCCCCACCGCGATCGATTTGTGGCGGATGCCCGACGGGTGAAGCAAATTCTGTTTAATCTGATTTCTAACGCCATTAAGTTTACGCCTCCTGACGGCGAAGTCACCCTGCGGGTCTGGGTAGAACCCAACGCCGCCATTTTCCAGATTGAAGACAGCGGCATTGGCATTTCCACTGACCAGCAGTTGCTTTTGTTTCAAAAGTTTCAGCAGTTGGATACCTCCTACCGACGATCCTATGAGGGTGCAGGATTAGGTTTAGCCCTCGCGAAGCAACTGGTAGATATGCACCGAGGCTGGATTGAGGTCAACTCAATCGAAGGACAAGGCTCCACCTTTACCGTCGAAATTCCCAATCAAAAACAGTTGAATCTTAACGAAGAATTGATGCGATCTCGCTACACTAACGAACGCAATGCCAGGGTGGTTCTGATTGAAGACAATGAAGAAAACGCCACGCTGATTTGTGAGATGCTGACCGCCGCTGGCTACCATGTGGTTTGGATTGTGGAAGACTCCACCGCCCTTCAACAAATTCAGTTTTTACAGCCCGTCGCGGCGATCATTAGTATTGACCGCTCTAAAGGCAATGGGCTAAAGCTCATTCAGCAGTTTCGGCAACTCAGAGAAAAAAATACCCTCAGAATTATTGCCCTTGCGCCCAAAGAGGCACTCAACGATCCGCTGCCTTTTCTCTCTGCTGGAGCAGATACGTTCCTCACAAAACCGATTAACCCCGAACATCTAGTCCACAAAATGGACATCCTGCTCACCAATACCTCAGACCCTTCATCAACCAGTTAAACCAACGCATTGGAGCTACGGAGTACACACAAGTCTCAAATAACGGATGAGTCTAAGTTTGAGCACTCTGCATTACCCCACCCCAGCCCTCCCCTTGTAAAGGGGAGGGAGCAAGTCCATATTCCTCCCCCCTTGGTAAGGGGGGATTGAGGGGGGTAATGCAGGG
>JANLSD010000254.1:0-4418 GCA_031362245.1 Acaryochloridaceae cyanobacterium OTE_25_metabat_464
CAAAACCTGTAGCCTATATCCGACAAGGCTTTACGCCTTTAACCAAAAGAGTGCCCACTGGCTGAAACCTCCATTCTTCGCTCAAAATTCAATTTCACGAAAAAATTATGCGATCTCTAAAAGAGAAATTTTTGCTCAAACTAGTCTCCCAGCAAGGATTTTAGGCTTAGTTTATATTATGGAGATGTCTAGAGGGGACTGTCTAAGTTGATAAACGATTCTATCCATATTGACTTCAAACTCATCTTCATCGGTCATATCAAGGACAAACAGTGCGCGTAGTCCTAACCGGGGCTGGCATGATTCCCGCAAAATTGGAATCAAGCGACTTTTGCTCTGCTCCAATCCAAAATACTGAGACATTAAACTCTCAAAATCAGAAAACCCGCTTTCTAGATAATTAGGGCTTAAAACTGCCAACGTGTATCGACTATTCTGAATTGCACGTTCCATACTGGTAATGATCGGAACTCCAATCGGAAAACGTGTGTCAATACAAACTCGTAGCCCTTTCGCCTCTAAGTAAGGCAACATAGTTTTACGAACCCAAGACTTGTCTGTCCCTTTTGCTTGGTAACTTACAAAAACGTCATACTCGTAGCTATCAGGTAACGGTGTAGTCGGAAGCGGAGTAGCTGTTTTCCCAGCTAAGCATAAAGCGATAGCAAAGTTTTCCTCAATTTCTGCTTTAAGAATGGGATGCTGATCGGCAAAGTCTTGCGTGACCTTGGGCTGGAGATAGCTGAATAAATCCAGAACGCGGATAACTCCTCCAGGCGCGATCGCTCCCCCCTTTAACCCATCTAGTAAATGTTGAGTGAATAAACTATTTTCAGCACCAGGCAAAACATAAGATTTCTCAGTATTTCGTGAGGAGGCTAGAATTACCCGCCCCTGCCCTTGCTTTAGAACTTCGTAATAGTCATGTGAAAACCCCGATTTCAAAATGGGCGCACTTGAATCCTTGGGCTGACCGATGCCCCCAGAATGGCAGCAGTCAAACATCACCACCAACCTGCGCGCAGGAATTGCCCGTAGAGCCTCAGTGAACTGAGCGTTGGCAATTGCCGTTGCGGCCAGGGATGCTCCAGACGTAGAGTCTGCTTCCACAGGTAGCAAATACTCGCCCTGATGGGGACCAAATTCTACTCTTCCCCCATGACTCGAAATGTAGATAAAAACAGTGGAGTCTTGGCTACTTTTCTGTGCAAGAATAGCTAGTGCATCCTGTAAAGCTATCTTTGTGGCTTGCCCATCCAAAAGCAATTGTATATTTCCTTCAGCATAACCACAGTAATTGGGATTGATCAGCAATTTGTGAACGTCTTGGGCATCATTCAATACTGTTTCCGGCAGACGATTTATCTTCTGATAGTTAGCAATGCCTACAACGAGAGCGTAGGCTTTTTCCATTGAAGGCATAGGCTACTGGATGGCTCCATATACAGCTTGAAAAACTGAATAAACGGCGATATTCAAAATATACACTGAATATTCCAATTTTCTTGAAGAAATATAGCTTTCCGAGGTGCTGAAGCCTCGTCAGCAAAGGTTATCACATCTACACCAATTTTGAGCTGATTGTTGTTCAAGTCTTCAAGACAAAGTAGAGAATCAACTTTTAGAATCAGGTCAAGCCACAAATCTGGGTCATCCTCATCGATCATGTGATTAAGCGCTCGTTCGGTCTTTTTGGGTAGATACTTTCTCAGCACAGACTCAATTCTGCGAATTGAAGGTGGATTGGTATCAAGCATCCTCAACCTTTGACAGGTGAGGCGAAACCAAACCTCTGCTTCAAACCCAGTAACAAAATCCATGCTGGATATCCTTGTTTTCCTTCTCTATTCCACACTTGTTAAATAGAATAGTGGCTTGGCGCAAAAGCGGGTACCAGTTTTTGCGCCAAGCCGGTTCTTCAACCTGAAGTTGAGGTGAATAACGATAAAGCTAAAACTGTAGAAGAATTTAAGATTAGTGGTGACTTTCTCGCTTCAAAAGTCAAAGAACTGATTCATCAAGGTAATATTCGCCGCATTATCATCAAAAATGAAGATGGCAAGGTATTACTTGAAATTCCGTTGACCATCGGGGTCGTTGGTGCTGCAATCAGTACAACCCTATTTCCTGTCGTCGCAGCCGTTGGTGCCCTGGGCGCTGTGGTTGCCCACCTCACCATTGTGATTGAGAAAAGCGAATAGGGCTAGATTGCTTACTTCAGCACCTTATCCAGTAAAATTGGGCTGACTGTATCAGGCGATCCTACTTCTTGAAAACCGATTCCGTATTTTACCGAATATTTCAGGCCAGCCCTGGCATCTTATTTGAACTCCTGGGGCAATCTCCTGAGTTAGCGCAGGGATATAGCTTTGAGTCGGTTGAAATCAAACAGGTGGCGTTCCGACTCGATGGTGTTCTGCTCCCTGCTCTTGATGCCCCTGACCAGACTGTTTGGTTCATCGAGACGCAGATGCAGGATGACCCTGAGTTTTATCATCGCTTCTTTGCACAGATTCACCTATACCTTAAGCTTCACCCTAAAACGTATGACTGGCAATCGATTGTAATCTTTCCAAGGCGCAATATTGAACCTAAAAATCTCCGATTACACCGCGCTCTTATCAACAGCGATCAGGTGCATCGTGTCTATCTAGAGGATTTTAGCGACATTTCAACTGAATCGATTGGTATCGGCCTAATGCAGCTTATTGTCGCGGATGCTATTGATGCGATCGCCAAAGCAAAAGAGCTACTCACTAGGACGCAGCCGCTTTCCAAGACAGATACCAAGTTGTCCGCCGTAGTAGAATTGATTGAGACGATAGTGGTTTACAAGTTTCCATCATTAAGTCGAGAGGAAATAGAACGCATGTTGGGCTTAAGCGAACTTAGAGAAACCAAGGTTTATCAGGAAGCTTTAGAAGAGGGCCGTGAAGAGGGCATGGCAGAAGGCAAACTTGAAGGTGAACAGTCGGTCATCCTCCGCCAACTCGCTCGGCGCATTGGTGATGTGACCCCAGACCAGCAAGCACAGATCAGAGCCTTATCCATTTATCAGCTTGAAGCTCTGGCTGAAGCGCTTTTAGGATTTTCCCAACCCGATGAGTTGACCAACTGGCTGCACATTAACCAAGGCTAAGACGTTCGCTCATCCTGCGCCAACTCACCCGCAGACTGGGCACCCTCCCTGCTAACGTTAAAGCCCACGTTCAGGCACTAGCATTGCCCCAGCTTGAGGCTTTGGGTGAAGCGCTGTTGGATTTTGCTGAGGCGGGGGATTTGAGCGAGTGGTTGCGGGGGCAATAGCGGGGGCGGGGAAAGGATTACAGCCAAATACTGTATCGTGTCATTATTGACTGCACCTAACGTAAGAAATGAACTTATGGCGAATATTGATCTATGAGTCCTGCTCTGATCGTCGTAGGCATATTCGTTTTTCTAACTGCTTTCTGGATTGGTCGCTACCTACAAGACGCTAAGATTCAGCCTACTAAAGCACCTCGACCAAAACCGTTGAGGACTGCTTTTCCCTCATTACAAGCTTCTCAGAAGGCTGAAGTTGAAGCGTTAATTCGGAAAAATGAGAGACTTAAGGCAATAAGGCTGGTCAGAAAATATACAGGATTGGGGTTGAAAGAGGCTAAGAATTTAATTGAGTCGCTTGCTGTCAAAGATTTTTCTTCATCCCAAGCAACTTCGATTTCCGGTATCAATCCAGATCTAATATGGCAGCTTAAACAACTGATACTAAAAAATCAACGAATTGAGGCGATTAAACTGCTTAGACAGCAAAGTGGCTTGGGACTCAAAGAAGCCAAGGAATATATTACTCGCCTCAATCTCAAAAACTAAGCTCCTGCCACCTTTTCCTTGAAAAGCTTCTCTGCACACAATTTAAGCATTTTAAGGGTTCATAGTACTAAATTAAGCAGTTCTGAATTTAGGTAAATCTACCTGAATTCCTTTATTCATAAAGCATTGAGCTAATTCGGTCCACACCAATCGCTGGCTACAGCAGCCGTCGGCGATAAAATGGCAATAGACGTTGGCAGTAATACGACAGGGGACAGAGAAATTACAGCGCTTACAGTGAGGGCGCTCAAAGATTTACGAAGTTTCATGTTGACTCCTTTATGTTAGTCATCAATATACAGCGATGTTCATAGCTAGTAGATATAGCCACTCTATTCACAATTCCTACTGAAAAGATTTTACTGTATCTATACACTTTGTAAATCGCTGTAAATCACTATATCATACAAGTAAGTTCTGGAAGAAAATCTAAAGAATGAAGCATTATGACGATGTAGATGTAATCGTAACAAAGGCTCTGAATTGGGATCATTTAATCCTGAAACAGCGCAATTTAGCTTTCTATTTAACCCTCGGCCTTCCAGCAGAATTAGAACAGAACACAT
>JANLSD010000260.1:0-5114 GCA_031362245.1 Acaryochloridaceae cyanobacterium OTE_25_metabat_464
GCAACTGGCTCACGGATACCATCGATATCGACAGGAGGCGCAGCGATGAAGGCAATGATGAAGCAGATGGTGGCAGCGGCAAGGGTAGGAATCATTAGAACGCCGAACCAGCCTACATAAAGGCGGTTGTCGGTGCTGGTGATCCAGCTACAGAATTTTTCCCATGCGCTGGCGCTTTCGCGTCTTTGCAATACTGTGGTCATGGCTTTATAAGTGCGGTAAGGGTATAAATATAGGCTTGAGAAATATGTCTCTCGCTTGAATAAATATTAACCCCTTTATTACAGATTGTTAACGTTCTACAGGTTTCCTTAAGATTTGAGAATTACGTGGTCGGTTTTCCGAAGTCAGAGAGATAGAGAGGCATCCCTCGACCTTTACCCTGGAGGCCATGCTAACGCCCGTCCGCCCAAGAGATGAATGTGGAGATGATAGACTGTTTGACCGCCATCTTCGCCCGTATTGATCACGGTTCGGTAGCCCTTTGTTAGACCTTCTTGCGCCGCAACGCGCTGAACCGTCAGTAAAAGATGACCCAGCAACGCCTGATCCTCAGGATCTGCGTCTGCCAGCTTAACAATGGGTTTCTTAGGGATCACCAATATATGGACAGGGGCTTGGGGCTGGATGTCACGAAATGCGATCGCCAGGTCATCCTCATACACAATATCTGCCGGAATCTCGCGGCGGATGATTTTGCTAAAGAGTGTGTCTGATACTTCAGTCATAGGGGCTAATTTGTATAGGATAAAGAACAAATTTTCTCAGAATGTCGCTTTGGGTTGCCGTTTTGCAAGGCTGCAACGATTGGGTCTAGGGGCTGGGTTACAGTACCATAAGGGTTATTGCAGGCTGGCATATAGCCTTTTCCCTGAGTCTTTAGCCCCAGCAGATTTCATCCTTAGGAACCCTTAAACTATGATGCATTCGAGTTTACAGTCGGCGTTTGCAAATCGCACCGCTCTCAAAATTATTAGCGGACTCCATAATTTTGACCCAGAGAAGGTCGCAGCAGTCGTCCGTGCCGCAGATCAAGGTGGCGCAACTTTCGTTGATATTGCTGCCGATCCAGGTTTGGTGGCGATCGCAAAAGCCAACACCACCCTCCCCGTTTGTGTCTCCGCCGTTGACCCTCAACTGTTTGTCACAGCCGTCGCCGCTGGCGCAGACCTGATTGAAATCGGAAACTTTGACAGCTTCTATAGCCAAGGCCGCACCTTTAGCGCCGCCGAAGTCTTAGAACTGACCCGTCAAACCCGCGCTTTGCTCCCTAATATTGCGCTGTCTGTGACCGTACCTCACACCCTAGAACTCGATCAACAGGTACAGTTGGCGATCAACCTGGTAGAAGCAGGCGCAGATATGATTCAAACCGAAGGCGGCACCAGCAGCCAGCCCACGCACCCTGGCATCCTAGGACTCATTGAAAAAGCAGCCCCTACGTTAGCCGCCGCCTACGAAATTGCGAGAGCGGTTTCTGTCCCTGTGTTGTGTGCTTCGGGGTTGTCTGACGTGACTGCACCGATGGCGATCGCGGCGGGAGCCAGCGGCGTTGGTGTCGGTTCTGCGGTGAATCAGCTCAACAGCGAAATTGCCATGATTGCCGTGGTACGTAGTTTAGTCGAAGCAATGGCTGTGCAGAAGATCCATCAACCCCGATAACCCCGTCTAGGGTGTATACACTGGTTTGATTGAAGATTGAAACCCTGCATTTGCCCTTTCCCCCCAACTTGGCTACGGTGTACATACAAGTCTGAAATAACTGATGAGTCTAAGTTTGAGCACTCTGCATTACCCCACCACAGCCCTCCCCTTGCCAAGGGGAGGGAGCAAGACCATCTTCTTCCCCCCTTACCAAGGGGGGATTGAGGGGGGTAATGCAGGGTGCTCAGCAAAGATCCAACTTGTGCGTACACCAATCAGACTTGGGGGATTAGGGGTCTAGTGTAACGCCCTTTGGCATTTTTCAGAATTGTTAGAGTGCGGAGGGTCTTATGAGAGCAGTGCTAATGGCCGGAGGCGAAGGAACCCGCCTCAGACCCCTCACCTGTGACCTCCCCAAACCGATGGTGCCGATCCTCAATCGACCCATCGCCGAACACATCATTAACCTCCTTCGACATCACGCCATCAACGACGTGATTGTCACCCTGTTTTACCTGCCAGACGTATTCCGAGACTACTTTCAAGACGGCTCCGATCTGGGCGTTCAACTCACCTACGCCGTTGAAGAAACCCTTGCCCTCGGCACCGCAGGCTGCGTCAAAAACGTCGCCCCACTCCTCGACGATACGTTTTTAGTCATCAGTGCCGATAGCCTCACGGATTTTGATTTGACCGCTGCGATCGCCTTCCACCGCCATCGCCGCTCCAAAGCCACTCTGATTTTGACCCGTGTTCCCAATCCAATGGAATTTGGCTTGGTTATGACCGATAACCAGGGACGGATCCAGCGATTTCTCGAAAAACCCGCCTCCAGCGAAATCTTTTCAGACACCATTAACACTGGGATCTATATCCTCGAGCCAGATGCCCTCAACTATCTGCCCTCGAATGCTTCAGCGGATTTCTCGACGGATTTATTTCCCCTCCTGCTGGCCGAAGACTATCCCCTGTACGGCTACATCGCAGAAGGCTACTGGCGCGATATAGGCAGCCTGGATCACTACCGAGAAGCGCAGTATGACGCCCTTCAGGGCAGGGTTCACCTAGACATTTCCTACCCCCAACGTCAGCCATCGCTTTGGATTGGCGACAACACCGTTATTGATAGCGAAGCCCAGATTCATCCTCCCGTCTTGATTGGGGAAAACTGCCGGATTGGCCCACGGGCGACCCTTACCCCAGGTACGGTCTTGGGGGATCACGTAATCGTGGGCACCAACGCGACCCTAGAACGCTCGATTCTCTGGAATGGATCTCTCATTGGTGAAGAGGCGCATCTACGGGCCTGTGTGACTGCGCGAGGTGCCAGAGTAGACCGACGGGCGAGGGTATTAGATGGGGCTACCATTGGGACCATGTCCACGGTGGGGGAAGAAGCGCAGGTGAATGCGGGGATTCGGGTATGGCCTAGCAAAAAAATTGAGGCGGGTGCTACGCTCAATATGAATTTGGTGTGGGGGAACACGGCCCAGCGCCATTTGTTTGGGCAACAGGGCGTTTCTGGGCTTGCCAATGTAGACATTACCGCAGAGTTTGCGGTGCGGTTGGGGGCGGCCTATGCTTCAACTCTGACGCCGGGTTCTCAGGTGATGGTGTCCCGTGACCAGCGCAGTATTTCGCGAATGGTGGCACAGTCGCTGATTTCAGGGCTGATGTCTGTGGGCGTTCAGGTGCAGAATTTGGAGGCGATCGCCATTCCCATCTCCCGCTGTGCTGCGCGTACTTTGGGTGTGAGTGGGGGCATTCATGTTCGGATTCATCCTGAGCGGCCTGACTTTATATTGATTGAGTTTTTTGACGATCAGGGGATCAATTTATCTAAGACGAAGGAAAAGAAAATTGAGGGGGCGTTTTTTAAGGAGGACTTTCGGCGGGCGGCGATCGCCGATATTGGCAACATCTCCTACCCGACCCAGAGTTTGGGGGCTTATGCTTCTAGTTTTGAGAAGTTGCTGAATATCACGAGCAATGGGTCAAAGCCTTTTAAGGTGGTGGTGGATTATGCCTATGCGGTGTCTGGGGCGGTGTTGCCGCATTTGCTGAGTAAGTTTGGCTGTGATGTGGTGGTGTTGAATGCGAGTCTGCGCCAGAGTATTCCTAGTTTGGAGGAGCGTGCAGAGCTGTTGCTTCAGTTGGGGGCGGTGGTGAAGGCGCTGAAGGCGAACTTGGGGGTGCAGGTTTCTGCCAATGGGGAGCGGTTTATTTTGGTGGATGAGGCTGGGTTGGCGATCCATTCTGAGCCGTTGACGGCGTTGATGGTGGATATTAGTCTGCGGGTGAATCCCCATCAGATTGTGGTGGTGCCTGCCCATGTTTCGAGTGCGGTGGAGTGGATTGCCCGTCGCTATGGGTCTCAGGTGATTCGCACGAAGGTGAATCCAACGGCATTGATGGAGACTTGTCGCAAAAATTTAGGGGTGGTATTAGGGGGCAGTGCGGAAACGGGGTTTATTTTCCCGCCGTTGCATCCAGGGTTTGATGCGATGTTTGCGATCGCCAAGCTCATTGAGATACTGACGCTTCATAAACTCACGCTTGCACAGTTGATGGCGGCGCTGCCGGAGATTCATTACCAAACCCTGACGGTGCGATGTCCGTGGAATCAGAAGGGGACGCTGATGCGGCATCTGGTGGAAACGTATCCGATGGAGCAGATTGAGTTGATTGATGGGGTCAAAATTAAGCACCCTACGCTGCTCGACCATTGGATGTTGGTGTTGCCCGATGCGGATGAGCCGTTGGTGCATCTGATTGCGAATGGGGAGCATGGGGATTGGATTGCCCAGAGGCTGCAAGAGTGCTGCGATCGAATTCATGCGCTGGAGGTGTTGGAGGGGACGTTGAATGCGGATCTGGATGCCTCGGCGGTTTACATGGGGGGTGAGTTTGGGTTTGGGGGATCTCCAGCCACCTGCTAGGGGTTGAATACTTCATCTTCAATGCCAACCCACCACTCACCTAAACCCATGAGTGCCCTATGGAGTTCTTCGACTTCACGCATATACTCCTCGGGTGGCGTGCTCTCGCGTCTCTCCTTAAGTTTGATCAGCCGAAGCTGAAGTAAAAGCCAAGGCTTAGAGATACCGTCGGTTTCTTCAATGTATCGGGCAAGTTGACCACTATCCATATCAAAATTTAGCCTACTGGTACTGGGGGATTCAATCTTGCTGAGACAGTCGTTTAACAGATTCGCTGCCAAATCTATCATGGGCTGCTTGCAAAATACTGGGGATCTGAGCTGCGTTGGGGCTATGGGCAAGACTAGCCTGTAGATCTAGGGTTTTCAGTTGGGTGGCTTGTTGACCCGCAAACCAGTGTCCACCATTGCCGAGAAGGTTATATCGCATTTTGGCATAGTCTTCTAGATCGTAGGCACTGGCTAAGTTCCACAGCCACAAAATCGCGGGGATATTCACACCGCCAGGGGTTGCATCATGGGATGGCAGACC
>JANLSD010000292.1:0-3672 GCA_031362245.1 Acaryochloridaceae cyanobacterium OTE_25_metabat_464
CAGCAGAGGTTCCAGTCATTGAGACGATCTCCCTAGCTTCCGCTCCATCCCTAGCTGCATCCCCCGCTGCTGAAGCGCCCGCAAGCGATCGCCCCAAGCCTAAAGCCACCCCTCGTAAACCTAAAGCCGTAGCAGAGCCAACCCCAGAACCAACACCAGCATCAGGCAAACGCAGCCCCCGCCCACTGCTGCCAGCTTACGATGGACTGACTCGGGTAGAGGCGATCGCCCAGCTATTGCAAGCCACCCCAGGCCAAGACGTGACAGCAGCTCAAATCAGCGAAGGACTGTTTGGAGAGTTAAGCGCAGCAGACCATAAAGCAGAGCGCAAAAGCCTAAACACCCAACTGTATAAGGGTCAGAGCCAAAAACTCTGGCAAAAGGGAACAGCCCCTGGAACCTTCACGATTGGCGCACCAATCCCTAGCGTGAATGCTCAACCCAAGACCAAAGCCCCCGCCACGAAAACGAAAGCTCCAGCTAAACCTCCAGCCACGACCTCCGCTCAGCGAAAGTCACTAACGCTGTTGCCTGCCTATGCTGAACTAACGAAACGAGAGGCGATCGCCCAAGTTCTCACCGCAGCATCCGGCGAAGTATTGCACCAGGACACGATCATCCAAACACTCTACGGCGACCTTAGCACTGAAGAACTCAAAGAGGAGCGAGTCAGGATTAAGACGACTTTGTTAATTGGCGCAAAAGATGATAGATGGCAAAAAGCTTCTGCTCCCTCCAGTTATTTTATAAAGGCTACAGCAGCAGGTGCAAAGTCCAAGAAGTCAGTTGGCAAAGCCAAGCCACAGACTGCCAAAGCTGAAGCTGCGATCGCACCGATAGAACCACCCACGCTTGAAACAACACCAGCGACAACCGCTAAGAAGCGAGATTCCCTGACGGTATTGCCTGCCTTTGAGGGCATCACAAAACTGGATGCGATCGCCGCTGTGCTTGAGAAAAATCTAGGAGAAGTGTTGCACCAGGACACAATCATCCAAACCCTTTACGGCGATCTGAGTCTTGAAGACCTTAAAAAGGAACGGGTCAGAATGGATACTTGTCTACGCAATGGCGTTAAGAACAACATGTGGAAAAAGGCACCTGTACCAGCTAGCTATGTTCTGGAAGCCACAGCAGCAGGCGTAAAGCCGAAGCGTCCAGGGCGCAAGCCTGACCCCACAAAGGAACCCAAACCGAAACCCCAGCCTGAGCCTGTGGCTGAAGTTGCCTCAGCTCCTGCTAAAGCCAAGGCAGCAAAGCTCAAGCCAGGGCGCAAACCTGCGGTAGGTAAAGCGAAGGCATCCCAGAAGGTTGCACGATCTAAGAAAACAGAACTGGAGTTAGTTGCACTGTTGCGGAAAGCCGATATTCAGGTTTAGCGCTGGGAAGTCTTTTCAGCGCTAAATCAACCTTGTAACAAAGATCATGGGTTAAGCCTAATCCATGTCATATCCGGTTCTTTTGAGGAATGGGAGATTACTAAACATCAACCATTCAGCTTAGAGGTCCACATGATGAAACGTTCTCTATTAACGTTAGTTGCTACGCTTTCTATTTGCGTGTTTGGCAGTTCGACTGCCTGGACTGCCGATGCCAGCACTCGAACTGCCGACGCAATCCGTCGCTGTAACAATCAGATGGGCTGCATGGTGATCCATGAAAAGAATGGCGACGTTGTTATTTTTCAAGATGACGTTGATGGGGACGGCAAAGGCGGCGGAGTGATCCGTTGCCCCGCCAATACTGGTAACTGTAATCCAATGCGTGAGACCGCCTCAGCCAAAAGGCTCAATAGGTATTTCGGGGAGGTAGAAGTAGTGACTCCAATAAAGCACTGAGCAATGCTTTACTTGGAAAGGGTTTGAGGCTCTTAAGGTACCTCAAAGGAGTAGTCAAAACGAACTCATTTTAGGGCTTATGAGAAAAATAGGTGAATCCATCCTCGTTTGGATGTCTGAACAACCCCTCAAACCATTGCTGCATATGAGACACCCATTCCTGATCTATCTGGCACTCCATCACTCATTAGGAATTAACCTTGATCGCTGACTTATAAGTAGGGAGGCACAATTAAGTATAAGATAGAAGAGGATCCCTTTACCCCAATCAATCATCTTCCTCCAATGCCTGCCCCTCTCCGAATTGTCCTAGATACCGAAGCAGATCGAACCTTGTCAGAACTGCGTGTTGCCCCAGAAGTACCGTATCGAATCAGAGACCGTGCTCATATGCTCCGCTTGAATTCTCAAGGGTGGACGGTGGCTCAGATTGCCAAGTGTTTTGAGTGTCACGAGCATACTGTCAGAGCGACGATTCATCGATGGGAGTCAAGGGGACTGGGTGGGTTGTGGGAAAAGGCTGGACGAGGAGCACCTACTCGTTGGAAGGAGGCTGACCTGGCGTTTCTGGAGAGTTGTTTAGAGCAAGACCAGCGTACCTACAACAGTGCCCAACTCTCAAAAAAACTAGAGGAGGAGCGTAAAGTGAGCTTAAGTCCCGACCGCCTTCGTCGAGTGCTAAAAAAAAGGGCTACGTGTGGAAGCGGACTCGACATTCCCACCGAGGCAAACAAGACCCTCAGCAAAAAGCGATCAAACAAGCTGACCTCGAAACGCTAGAACAATGGGCTAGCGATGGGTTGATTGAACTGAAGTTTCTAGATGAATCTGGCTTCTGCTTGTGGAGTCCGGTGAGCTACAGCTACAGCCGAGTCGGAGAGCAGAAGGTTATGGAGCAAACGCCTCGACGCGGCAGAAGACTGAGTATTCTAGGGGTGTGGCAACCGGATGAGACGTTTGAATATGCGCTCGCACTGGGCAGTTTCAAAGGGCCAAGCTATATCAAAGTGATGGATTGGCTCGCGGATAAAGCTGCTGTGACACTAGAACAAACGGGACAACTGACGGTGGTTGTTCAAGATAATGGGCCGCTGCATCTAAGCGCACTAGTACAACAGCAATGGGAACGCTGGGCGCAAAAAGGTCTACTCATTTTCTTCTTACCCAAATACTGTTCAGAAATGAATCCGATTGAAGGAGAGTGGCATCAACTCAAAGCCCATGAAATTGCTGGACAGATGTTTGAAGATGAGTATGACTTGGCAATTGCTGTAATGGATGGGTTGAAAGCCAGAAGTATGAAGGGGAATTTTGACATCGAGCGTTTTATGTTTAATTCCGCCTAGCTACCTAGGTTCCCACCCATTTGTGTCCTTCACGTCAAAACGATCTGCGTGAGGTTGATCGCAATCGTTGCAAATTTTTGCTCAAAATCCACTCTGATGCAGAATAAAAGACCTGCCAGCAAATAGAGATCAAACCCAAAAATCCCGTCAATGCTTCGCTCTTTAGTGAATCGATAAAATCCAGGGAATAGGGCATTATCGGTGGATGGCGTGAACAGAAAGTCTCCGAGATCGCTACTCTCTAGTCCAGCAAGGCGAATAGTGAAATTCTCTGCCTTCAAACCTTCAATGGGAGATCCATCCGTATCTGTCACCTTCGTTTCGAGGCAAATGCGATACTTTGGCCTAAATAGTTTCTGCATTGAAGCAGTGCGAGTGAATGAACCGACGACATGGAGATTTAGTTCTTCAGACATAAGGGTACCTTTTTCGGGTATGGCAACGATTCGTGTCTGAGAAGGACACATCTCCTAGAAAGCTTTATTGAC
>JANLSD010000306.1:0-1709 GCA_031362245.1 Acaryochloridaceae cyanobacterium OTE_25_metabat_464
GGGGTTGAGCGATCGCAGTCCCCCAAGCGTCATAATCCACCAGTCTCCATCCATTCGCTCCCAGTATAGGGGCGCAGTCCAGCCCTCGACCTGAATCGTAGCCCAGCCTTCCGCTAGCCAATATTCGGAGGTTTGGTACCCATCTGCTTCGATAAACGCTAAGTATTCCCCGTTGGTTACGGGGCGGGAGGCAAGACTGTAGTCCTGGGTATAGATTTGATGGCGTGGCCCTTCATTATCAAAGGCGAAGGCATCACCTTTGTGCCCAAGGCTGTGTAGGCCGCCAGAGAATTCTATCCATTGGATTGGCTGGCTGGAGTGGTTTGATTCTAGAAGATTGTCTCGATAGGCAGGGCGTAGCGGGTTACAGGCCAAAATGTGTTTGATATCGGTCATAAGCAGTTCTTGATGTTGCTGCTCGTGGTGCAGCCCTAGGGTAATAAGGGACTGGAGTTCGTGGTGATCCTTGGCCTGAGGAAGTAGCGATCGCATGGCCTGATCAACATAGGCCCGATATTGGTACACTTGCGCGACGGTGGGGCGGGTCAATAGGCCACGTTGGGCGCGGGGGTGGCGATCGCCAATGGCTTCGTAGTAGGAGTTAAATAAATAGCCAAATTTGGGATGAAACACCTCATAGCCCGCAAGGTAGGGGGTGAGTAAAAAGGTTTCAAAAAACCAGGTCGTATGGGCCAGATGCCATTTGGGTGGGCTTACGTCGGGCATGCTTTGAACGACGTAATCTTCTATGGTGAGGGGTGAACAAAGGGTTTCACTGAGTTGCCGTACTTGCTCAAACTGGGCTTGAAGGCTGGCGGTGGGTTTGCTCAGGGTGGTGCCAAGGATTTGAGTCATGGGGTTGAGGGTTTCAGCTTGAGGGGAAGGTCTTGGTTAATTTGTTCTATGGCGTTTTGCTCGGCTGCATTAATCTCGCCGATATAGTGCTGAAAGACTTGGTCAAAGCGCTGATGATAAAACCGATGCAGGCTGTAGTTGGCCGTCGCAGGAAAACCCCTGCGTTTTTTGTGCCGTCCACCTGCGCCTGGGTCAAAGCGTTGGATGCCGTGGGCGATCGCCCATTCAATCGGGGTGTAGTAGCAGGCGTCAAAGTGGAGGGAATCAATGTCGCGATCGCTGCCCCAGTAGCGTCCATACAGTTGATCGCCTTTGGTGATACAGAAGGACATACCGATGGGTTTGTGGGTTTGACCCTCGGCAAAAGCGGCGACAAACATAACGCGATGGGCGTACTTCGGATAAAGCTGCTGAAAAAACTGCTGGGTGAGGTATTTGCTGCCCCACATAAATTTTTCGCAGGTGTCGTTATAGAAATCATGCATGAGGGTAAATAAAGATTCAGGAATCTCTTCGCCCGTAAATATTTTTAAGTCTAGACCTGCCTCTTGGACGGCTTTACGCTCTCGCTTGATGTTGCGGCGCTGGTTAGCATTAAAGGCTCCAAGGTAGCCATCAAAACTATCAAATTCGCTGTTTTGCCAAATATAGCTATGGTGGAGCCACTGCGTAAACCCCCGTGTTTCAAGCTGGGCTTTCCATTGCGGATCGGCAAACAAAAAGTGACAGCCGGAGATCTGGTTCTGGTCACAAAAGCGATCAATGGCCTGAACCATGATGTCGGTCAGTAGAGCCTCGTCTTCACCAGGGGCAATGAGAAAGCGATAGCCTTCAGCAGGGGTGAAGGGGATCAT
>JANLSD010000317.1:0-10379 GCA_031362245.1 Acaryochloridaceae cyanobacterium OTE_25_metabat_464
AGCAGATCTTTCATCCCCATCACCCCAAGTATTCAGCCATTCCGATACCTTCTCATGGGAAACCCATTCAGCATCGGGGCGATCTGCTTGCTCAATCGCTTCCTCAATCTGCTGAATTTGCCAAGCCTCCCGATCGACATAAGCCGCGATCGCCTCAGCCGCAAGCCAAGATTTACTGCGCTGGGTACTTTTAGACAACGCTTCTAGCTTCGTCTTAAGTGCCGAATCCAATCGAACCGTAACGGTATTCGTGTCAGACATTGGCTTGAAACTTCATGACAATGTACTTATTGTACACAACCTACACAGGCTACTCAAAAAGAACCCATCGCCTCCTTCTCACACCCTCTATACTTGGACTAATTAGCATTGATGCGACGCAATCATGGTTCAGGCACTCCAGGCAAACGAACTCACCCTAAGCGACGTTGAAGATCGGTTCAACCTCAGACAAATCTTTGACGATCCAACCTTCTTTGGGGAGTGGCAAGATAGCCTACCAGAACTAAACCCATCCGAAATACAGACACTCGATCGCATCAGGACAGAATTTCTGTACCTCAACAAATATCCAATGCTCGAAGACCTTGTAAAAATGGTCATCCTGTCGCCATTGCTTTCCCTAGCAGGCTTTTATCAACCACCCTTACGGCCTATTCTCGAGAAACGAGTTGACGTAGCCCTTCAGGATGGCGAGAAAACAGTATATGGTCGTATCGATTTATTAGCCCTGCTGCGGCAAATCTGGGTTGTAGTCATTGAGTCTAAACAAGCAGGTTTTTCCCTCAAAGATGCAACCGCCCAAACGCTCTTTTACATGATGGCAAACCCAAACGCCAACACCCCTACCTTCGGTCTAGTCACCAATGGCAGCCACTTTATCTTCATTAAACTGATCCAAAATGACTTGCCTCAATACGCCTTCTCCAGTGAATTTTCTTTATTCCGAACCGAAAATGAACTGTACATTGTCTGCCGCATCTTGAAACGATTGGCTGACATAGCCGTCGGTCGTAGCACCTAAGATTTTTGCTGGCGGTTGAAACCGCGCCTACAAGAACGATGTCCGCCTACGCGGACTAGGATTAGATTTCAACCCGCGTAGGCGGGTTTTGTTCTTGTAGCCGCGATTTCAATCGCTGGGTTTTATTTGCCAATGCGATCGCCTGAAGTCATTGAGTCAGGTCATCTGGGATATCTATATTTGTGTCATGGTTGAGAAAAAATAGATTTAACCCCTATGACAGCATCTTATCTGGTCATTTACGATGGTGACTGTAACCTCTGCTCAACGCTAGTACAGGCATTAGAACAGCTAGAGCGCGGCAGCCTCTTTCGCTACGTGCCCATGCAGGATGCCGAAACCCTAACGCAATGGCAAATTACCGCCGAAGACTGCGAAATGGGCATGATTTTGCTCGACATCACCCCCCCCCAACAACGCTGGCAGGGCAGTGACGCTGCCGAAGAGATTGCACGGCTTTTGCCAGCAGGAGCCGCCGTCATTGGGGCGTACCGTGCCATTTCTGGCCTGAAGGGGTTGGGCGATCGCACCTATACCCAAGTCCGCGACAATCGCTACGCCTGGTTTGGACGACGAACGACAACCTACCAATCTCAATATCCCTGCACCGCCTGTGCTGGGGACAAATCGCCAGACTGAAATGCCCCAATCGAACAATGAGCCAAGATGCTTCGCCGGATCGGACTTAAGATGTAGAAGCGTTTGCTAAAACCTTAGTGCAGCGGTGCTCGATCCCGCTTGCAGTGTTTTACCAGCCTCAAACATCCCTCACTTGCCC
Source organism: Acaryochloridaceae cyanobacterium OTE_25_metabat_464 (assembly GCA_031362245.1). Taxonomy (GTDB): domain Bacteria; phylum Cyanobacteriota; class Cyanobacteriia; order Thermosynechococcales; family Thermosynechococcaceae; genus JAAURS01. Next base: position 1,803 of record JANLSD010000317.1, read on the forward strand.
TGCTCAAGATCTGCTATGCCCTCTTCCGCTGACTTTCTAAGCCTTCTCAATTCATCTCAACGACAAGCCGTTGGGCATTACTGCGGCCCTTTACTGGTGGTAGCTGGCGCTGGCTCAGGCAAAACCCGTGCCCTCACCTACCGCATCTCTAATCTGGTGCTGAAGCATCGCGTGAATCCAGAAAATATCCTGGCGGTCACGTTCACCAACAAAGCCGCCCGCGAGATGAAAGAGCGCGTTGAGAAGCTGTTTGCAGAGCAGTTGGCGCTCCAAGAACAGGGGAAGGCGTTAGAGCTATTGCCCGTCTACGAGCAGACTAAACTGCGATCGCGGGTCTACAAAACGATTACCAAACACCTATGGATTGGCACGTTCCATAGTCTCTGTGCGCGGATTCTGCGGATGGAAATCAACAAATATCAAGACGAAAAGGGTCGCCGCTGGGAAAAGAATTTTTCCATTTTTGACGAATCAGACGTGCAGAGTCTGATTAAAGACATCGTCACCAACCGCCTTAACCTCGACGATCGCAAATTTCCACCCCGCGCCGTTCGCTTTGCCATCAGCAACGCCAAAAACCTAGGCCAAAACGCCCAGCAGTTTGAGCAGGAAAACAATAACTTTCGGGGTCGCGTTATTGCCAGCGTCTATGAGGCATACCAGGATGGGCTAGCCGCCAACAATGCCCTAGACTTTGACGACCTGATTCGGATTTTGGTGCAGCTTTTTGCCCAAAATGAAACGGTTTTGGCCTACTGGCACAGCCAATTCCATCACATGCTGGTGGACGAGTACCAAGACACCAACCGCACCCAGTACGATCTGCTGCGCTACATCGCCACCAATGGCGAAGCTGTTGAAACATTCAAAAACTGGCAGAACCGCTCCATTTTTGTGGTGGGGGATGCCGACCAGTCCATCTATTCTTTCCGTGCTGCGGATTTCACCATTCTGATGGGCTTTCAGCAGGACTTCGGCGATCGCCTTTCCGATGACGAAACCCAAACGATGGTGAAGCTGGAGGAAAACTATCGCTCCACGGCCAACATTCTCGAAGCTGCGAACGCTTTAATCGAACACAACACAGAGCGCATCGATAAAATCCTGAAGGCCACACGGGGCGAAGGAGACACGATCTTCTGTTTCCGTGCTGACGATGAGCAGCACGAAGCCGAGTTTGTGGTGGATCAAATCCGCACCATTGAACGGGATAACCCCGAGGTGAACTTTGGGGAATTTGCCATTCTGTACCGCACCAATGCTCAATCCCGTCCCTTTGAAGATTCACTGGTGCGTTGGGGTGTGCCCTACACGGTGGTAGGGGGACTCAAGTTCTATGATCGTAAGGAGATCAAAGATGTTCTGTCTTACCTGCGTCTGATTGCCAATCCTGCGGATACGGTAAGCCTTCAGCGAGTGATTAATACGCCTCGTCGGGGTGTTGGCAAAACCACCCTCGATCGTCTGGGCCAAGCTGCGCAAGAGCTGGGTGTGCCGCTTTGGGAAATCCTGAGTGACGAATCTGCGGTCAAAACTTTAGCTGCTCGTAGTGCCAAGCCCATCTTGCAATTTGTCGCCATGATTCAGCAGTGGCAGGCGGAGGTGGACACCAAACCCGCCGCTGAGATTATCCAGGGTGTCTTAGACCAATCGGGCTACGTGCGGGATTTGCAGGATCAAGGCACCGACGAATCAGAGGAGCGCCTGGGCAACGTCAAAGAACTCTACAACGCGGCCCTTCAGTACGCTGAAGAGAATGACGACCAAGCCCTCAATACTTTTCTGGCTAACGCGGCCCTTGCCTCCGATGCAGACAGCAAGGAAACGGCAGATAAAGTAACGCTGATGACGCTCCATTCCGCCAAAGGGCTTGAGTTTCCCATTGTGTTTTTGGTGGGTCTAGAGCAAGGACTCTTCCCCAATTTCCGATCCCTCGATGACCCTGCTTCTCTCGAAGAAGAGCGTCGCCTCTGCTACGTAGGGATCACCCGCGCTCAGGAGCGTCTGTTTATTTCCCATGCCCGTGAACGCCGTCTCTACGGCTCCCGCGAACCTGCGGTGGCGTCGCTGTTTCTCTCCGAAATTCCCCGAGAGTTGATGCAGCTTAACTCGCCCCTCGCCATTCCCAAACATAAGCCTGAAATGGTGACGCTGACCAAAGCCAAGCCCTCTGCGCTGCCCAATACCCATGCTCAGGATTGGGCGGTGGGCGATCGCCTCCTCCACAAGGGATTTGGCATTGGTGCTGTAACCCACATCTTTGGTGCAGGCGATAAAATTTGTTTGGCAGTGAAGTTTCCTGGGATGGGCCAAAAGATTTTAGATCCTAAAATTACTGCGCTAGAGCGGGTGTCTTAATGGGTAGTGTCAAAAGGTCGGATTGGCAAGGCTTTGCTGCCGTTGAGGGTAGGTCGTTGAGTCTGGCTAGAAGGGATGGACTATCCATCAATTTTTTCTCTAACCCACTTGCGGAAAGCCCTTAAAGCAGCGCTTGAGCCTTGGACTAAACTCATTTCAACGAACTGAGAGATGGCTTCAACAATAGGAAAATTGGGAAACGTTGGACTTGAAGAAGCCTCAACATAATCTCCTGCATTCAAGATATTAATTTTTAATTTCCCCTGAGAAAACTGCCATAGTTCAGGAACTCCCAGCGCCTCATAAGCACTCAGTTGAGTTTTGGATGTAACATCAACCTCGATGGCTAGATCGGGTGGTGGATCTACCGTTAGATCTAATCGTCTTTTGCCAATCATTGACCGATAGTTTTGAATATAAAAACAATTATCAGGCTCAATCCCTGCTGCCATATCCTGTCGCTTAAATGTGGTTGAGCCATAACATTCGCGATCAATTGTTAGCTCTTCTAGCAAAATCTTTACCATGTCACCAATCATTTCTTTGTCAAATTCATGTTCTGGCAATGGCATTCTGATTTCCAGTTGATTTTGAGCATAGGCGACTCTACTCGTTCTTTTCTCGCCCAATTCTTGCAAGATAGTTTCAAAGGCTGACCAGCTTACATCCGTCAAAATAATGCGTTGACCGGGAGGAACACTTAACTGCCTGAGCTGTAACGTGACCATTCAGATTTACCTTAAGTGACCTGGCAACATTTGTATTTTAAGCTATTGCAATCTCACCCTACTGCCTAAACCCATAGCCATTTCAACAGTATCTGCACCTAAACCCAAGCTCGCACGACTTAAGGATTGGAGGGGGTTCCAGCAACCTTAGGGTTTTTGAAATTCGCTGCGGCAATGGTTTGAGAAAACTGATCCCCTACATAGGAAAGAGAACTCATTGCGTTTTTACGAGTATAGTTCCAGCCAAAGTTTGCACCCGTGCGCCCATGTCCGCCTGGAAAGACATGAAATTCATTGGGCACCTGAAGCTTTGTTAGGGTCTGGTGAAACCGTCGTGTAGAGATCAGAAATTTGGTGCTCATCTCATCATCTTTGCCAGCATCCAAGTAAATTCTGAGAGATTTGAGCTGGGTAGCGGGCAAGGTTTTGATGAAGGCTTGGGGGCTATTGCGAAAGCCGCTGCTGTCTGTGAAATAGCCAATATGACTAAAAAACACGCCAAACTGATCTAAATGGCGCAGCCCAATATTAAGGGCACCCCAGCCGCCGGAGGAAAACCCGCCGATCGCCCACAAATGGGGGTTGCTGACGGCACGATATCGCTGTTTTACGAGGGTCGGAAGTTCTTTGCCAATGAGGGTACTTACCTTTCCGTAAGGCCCATCGTAGTAGTCTGGGTCGTACATGGGTGTACTGCTGCGGTTGTCGTTGCCATCGGGCAAGATCACGATGGAGGGGGTGAGGGTGCCGTCTTGATAGAGTTTCTGAAGGACTTTTACCAGTCCAATATCAATCCAGGAGGAGGGGGTGCCTTTGCCCCCATGTAGGAAAAAAATAACGGGGTATCGGCGATCGCCGTCTTCGTTATAATGCGGCGGCAAGATGACGCCGTAGGGACGGGTTTTGCCCATGCTCTGGCTATAGAAGCTTTTGAGTTGAAAGGTGAGTTTGTTGGGCTGAGTTGCGGCAATGACGGGTGTGGCAGTGCATGGGATTGTGCAATGGCCTGCGATCGCCAGGGCTGAGATTGCGCCACTGATAGCCCAATCGAGGGGTGTATGTTTACTCATCTGGATGTGTTTTGTCCACTGACGGCGATCGGGCAAACGAATCCTACCCTATCTGTTGCTGGATGCCAATAAGTGTAGACAAAACTGAACAGAATAGGTTTCAGTAAGGTTAAGAGATGTGGTGGGTTGGAGGTATGTGCTCTAAAGGATGAGTGCGGTATTGTTGATGTCATAAATAGATGTAGGCGTTTGTATTTACAATCCTGCATCTACTCGTATTCATAGTTTTCGAGAACAGGGGTAAAGTCTATGCTGTGGTTAAAACCTTCGGGTTCAGGTTTATAAACCACAAAAATTCCTTTCTGTGTGTTACCTTTGCTGTCAATATATTTCAGCTCTTGATTTTGCCAATATTCCTTTCCAGTCTTACTCTTTTTTGGCATTCCCCACTGTTTAATCAGAATACTCCGCACATTTTCAATATCTGGAAATGAAATCGAGAAGAGTCTGATTGTTGATTCATTGCGCAAGAAATACCAGATACTGACATCAAAATACCCTTTTAGATCAAGCCAATACTTATCAAGCTCAAATTCTGGAATGGCTTTCATCAAGCTATTCACCGAAGAACCAATCTGAATGCCTTTAAGCTGAGCGGGTAATGTTGGGACTTTTTCAGAAAATAATGTTTCAAATGGAATATATTGAAAATAATTAAGCTCAGTCTGATTTAGAGCGGGATGCAGCTCGGCACGCATACCCTGCTTTCTCCCTAGCCAGTAATATACATTCTTTCCCAGAATATCTTTTTTGATAATTGATTTTCCCCATTTCTGCTCAAAGTAAGGGATAACTCCTTTAAAGCTTGAAGCTAGACTGATTCGAATACTGTAAAGAGAGCCATAGGACATATCTTTGGCAACCTCAATTCCCTCATTCCCTTTTACCCTGAACGCGTAATCTCCTTTAAAGTCCGGGACTACCTTTTGAATCTCGCTCTCGCCCATACCAAATTTGACATCTTTCAACAGAGTTGGGAAACTGAATCTGGGATCACTAAAAAAGCTATTCAAGTCAGCCGAAAAAGCAACTGATGCTGTGCAGATAATCAGAAAAATGACTACTGCAACTTGCAAAAAATTTTTTCTATACATACACAGTATCTTTCTTCAGGACTGATTTCAGGCTCAAGGTAAGTTTTTGCTTATTTTCCCAGATTCTGAATATCATCAGACTTAGCTTGTGAATCTTTAGAAATCAGCGTCAGAAATTCTAATCGCTTTTCACTCATGCCTCCGCACCGTAGCAGACTCGATCAGGTGTTACAAATTCTCAAGCGGCTAAAAGCCGTCATTCCTTTAGAAAAGTAAACTTGCCCACCCAAGAACAGGCTCAGTACACGTGGGGCACAAAAAACTGTTCGTTTAAGGGTGGACGGACGTAGTCTTCAGCAGGGCGGCGGGGCGGCAGTTCTAAAGGTTCGGGGGTCATATCCACGTAGGGTATTTTGCTGAGCACATGCTTTAGGCAGTTGAGGCGTGCGCGTTTTTTGTCATCCGCTTCCACCGTAAACCAGGGCGCTTCAGGGATATTGGTGTGGGCAAACATATTGTCCTTGGCTTTGGAATACTCCACCCAGCGATCGCGGGATTCTAAATCCATCGGGCTAAGTTTCCAGCGGCGCATCGGATCTGTGGTACGAGACTGAAACCGCCGCTCTTGCTCTTCATCGCTGACAGAGAACCAATACTTCAGCAAAATAATGCCAGAACGCACCAGCATCCGCTCAAATTCAGGACAGGTTTGCATAAACTCTTGGTACTGTCCATCATCGCAAAAGCCCATGACATGCTCAACGCCAGCGCGGTTGTACCAGCTCCGGTCAAAGCAAACAATTTCGCCCGCTGCGGGCAGATGGGGCACATAGCGCTGGAAATACCACTGGGTCTTCTCGCGATCGCTAGGGGTACCCAAGGCCACTACTCGACAGCCACGGGGATTGAGGGGTTCGGTAATGCGCTTAATGGTGCCGCCCTTGCCTGCCGCGTCACGGCCTTCAAAGATCATCACAATGCGGCAGCCCGTATGCTTCACCCAGTACTGCATTTTGACTAGCTCTGACTGAAGACGCAGTAGCTCAGCATCATAAAACTTACTGCTGAACTGTTTGGCGGTCGCGCTTTCTTCAAATTCATCATAGCTGACAAATTTTTTAGCCTTTTCCTTTTTGTGCTTTTTATCTTTCTTTGAAACTTTTTCAGACGGGCCTGTTGCATTGTTGATCTCGGCAGTCATAGCGTGTTCTCCAAACTTTAAGGTGAGCTGTTGTAGAGATGCTTGCCCCCATAAATATCTGAGTAAACATCAGATCAGAATCAAATTCTGAAGTCACATTAATACTGTAAAGCAGTGTTTTGAGGCGAATCTGTCGTGTCAGACACCCCTTGCGACAATGGCAATTGATTTTAACAGTGTAGTCCCATCGAGTTTTCCTCGGCGACCGATAAGAGCCATCTATTCCTACTGAAGCACTTTCAAGAATGGCAGCAATAGCGTGACATAAAAATACACCAGCGGGGCCGTAAACACATAGCTATCGGCGCGGTCTAAAATGCCGCCATGTCCTGGAATCAACTGCCCCGAATCTTTAACCCCTGCATCCCGCTTCATCATTGACTCGGTTAAGTCACCCAGCAGGCTTGTCACCCCAATCAGCAGCCCTAAAATAGCGCCGCTCACAATCCAGTAGGGCCAGTGGAGTGCGCCAGCTCCGGTGATCGCCACCCCCATGCTCCCCGCCACCCCAAAGATTGCCCCTTCCACCGTCTTCTTTGGGCTAATATCTGAAAGCCGCGTTTTCCCAAACAGCCGACCGACGGTATAAGCGCCAATATCCGCCGCCCAGATACAGAAAAATGACAGCAGCGTTACGCTTAAGCCCAAGGGAACCTCTTGAAGCTGGGGCCAAGCACGGGGCCAATACCCTCCCAAAGGAAGATGGCTGACCTGAGTGCTTTCCAACAGCCGGATCTGGATCCAGTAGCTGGGTAAATAGGCCGCATACAGTAGCCCCAGCACCGAACTGGCAACCCCTGCGATCGTCGAGAGCTTGGGCAGAAAAATGGGACAAAAGCAAATTAAGGTTGCCGCGATGGGCAACACTGCATCGGCTAACCCTGGATTTTCGAGATACACCGATGCTGCTGACAAAATCAGCATTACCTGACTAATCACAAGGGTCGTTTTTTTGACTGGCGCAATTCCCTTCGCCTTGACCAAATCAAAATATTCTGTTTGGCCCAGATACACCAAAACACAAAGTCCAGCCGTGAAGTACCATCCCCCCAGCACAGTTACTGTAAGCGCAAGGATAATAGCAACACCACCACTGACGATCCGCAACCAAGGCATACCGACACACTAAGGCCGTTTAGACATCAAAACTTAACTTTGCCGCAAGCTGCTGTGGACTCCTGGTGCGGAGCTATCGCGGCTGCATCAGCTCCATCGTCCAAAACCATACCACGGAGAACGTGTTGCCGCATACCAGAAACAGATCCCTTGGCTGTAGGCCATCTTTAGGGTACCCGAGATATTCAGGCATGGGGCATGGAGAAAGCGATGGATTCTTGAGATAGGGAAAAGAGAGTTCCTCCAGAAGGTTGGTCTAAATCTAGCTAGAACCGTTAAGATCGGGATGTTATGGCGTGCGAGGCTGCGATGTTTGTTCAAGAACTGTCTCCTATTTTTCAAGAGTTTGTCCACAAGCCTATGGTCTTTTTAGGCGGATTTGCCTCGGGTCTGCTGCGGCTCAATTTATCTGAAGATCCTGTCAGAACGTGGCTAGATCGGGAGTTAGGCGTGACGGTACCCCCCTCTAACCCACCTTCTGGTGGCAATGGCAGTGGGCCTCAGTCCATCAACATTGATTAGCGCAATGCCGAATGCAGCGCTACGGATTATTTCGCTCATTCCCAGTGCAACCGAGATTGTGGCTGCACTGGGCTTGGAGAGTGCGTTGGCGGGGCGATCGCATGAATGTGACTACCCCGCTACCGTTCAAGCTCTCCCCATCTGCACGGCCCCAAACCTTGACCCTCAAGGCACCAGCCGCGAAATCCATGACCGTGTGGAGGATTTGCTGCAATCCGCCCTCAGTATCTACCGCATTGACTTAGACGCACTAGAGCGCCTGCGCCCCACCCACATTTTGACCCAAGCGCAGTGTGAAGTCTGCGCCGTTAGCCTTGCGGAAGTTGAAGCCGCCGTCGCTCAGCTCACCGACTGCTCGGCCCAGATTATCTCGCTACAGCCGTCCACGCTCAATGATGTTTGGGCGGACATAAAGCGCGTTGCCCAAGCCCTTGGCGTAGAGAGCGATGGGGTGATAGCTGCCCTTGAGGAACGTGTGGCAGCGATTCAGCACCAAACCCAAGCGTTGTATCGACCCCGAGTCGCCTGCATCGAATGGACAGAACCCC
>JANLSD010000335.1:0-7819 GCA_031362245.1 Acaryochloridaceae cyanobacterium OTE_25_metabat_464
AGTTTGCTGTCCGTGACTTCTGTACTCAAAATCTCAAGGTCGCCGTTGAATTTTTCAAGCTCAGTCATAAGCGACATTAGCACTTGGTCATGGTCGATGATTTCGTATCCACCACCTAAAAATGCTCTAGCTTGATTCCTCATCGTCCGCAAAACATGAGTGCGATCGCCTTGTTGTCTAAGCCAATGGTTGACATTGACGGCAATCAAGTGAGGCGCTGATTCTTGCATCTTTCGGTAGTAGTGCCCGTGAATGCCTGTAGCTTGGGCTAACTGGCGGTGCATTGTTGCTGTAACGCCGAGTTGAAGCACCTCATCATTGGTGTAGACAACCAGCTCGTCTCCAGCATCGGTCATTTCCACTGCGCTTGATTCGATCACATAGTCGCGCTTGCTGGCGATTTGAGCTTCGACTTTAGCAGCCATCTCGGTTAACGAAAGTCCGGTTTTCATGTCATGATCTCCTTTGGGTGAATAACCTGTGGAAGGGAGTCAGGGTCAAATTGAAGCCCTTCCACTAAGTTTTGAAAGCTTGTGAACGCAACAAAGACAAGTTGTTTAATTAAATTTTGCCGCTACGCTTCAGAGTGCTTAACCTCATGTACTGCGCGGTTCCCAGGGGGTGAGCTTTTACCTCACTCTAGGGTTTGTTCCCGTGCGGCTACTTGTCCCGCTGGCGTTTGCTTGTCTTTTGTTTATATAAATATAATACGATTATTTTCACTAGAAGTCAATCATTTTTTTGCCTTTTTACATCAAAAAACCTGATCAATGACCAGGTTTTTGAGGTTTTATACGATTTTTACTTATTGGTTGAGATTTTCAGTATTTTGCTGCTCAAGGGCTAGTCTTTCTTTCCTTCTGAGGTTTGCCGCTCTCTTTGCTGCTTTACCTTTTTCTGAAGATTCATAGCGTTTTTTTGCCTCTTTTGCTTTCTCTGAGGCTGCATAACGTTCCTGTGCCGCTTTCAAGGCTTCCTGTCCACGCTCGGTAGATTGGTACTTTTTAGCAGCTTTAAGAAAGGCTTCTTTTCCTTTCTCTGTTTCTAAATATTTGTAAGTTGCTTTTTTCTGAGCGTCACTGGTCGCCATCGTTGCCATCACTCTAATCTCTGCGCTTATCGTAACCCCTCCCACTCGTAAAGAAAATAGGCGATCGCCCACTTGAACAAAACCATCGCCCCTCCACCGCATCCCTCCCGCTCCGTCTCTGCCCTGCGGCTGGGTCTGGGCTGTAGCGTTGGCTCCGATGAATGTAGGGTGTGGGTTTGAGGCGTGAGAGCTAGAAACGGGCGATCGCGCTTGGCTAGACCTGTATTTATTGCGTTTCTGGCGATCTTGCCGAACCGAGAACGCTATGCTTTTAGCTGTTCAGGGGGCTGCTCAAGTTTGCCGAAGTCCCGACCATTAGATCTCAGCAGCCCCCTGAATTGCCCTGCGGCGAGCGCTCTTTTATTGCTGTGGTTGGCGATCTCTATACTTCTGCCAGTTCCCCAAGCGCGGATCTCAGTAACTGTCCCTTGACCCTCTCGTTATACAAAAAGCAGTGGTGCTCTTTCTGAATGTACTGGTAGATGCGACTGTCGAGGGCATCGCCTAGAAACTGTTCGCGTTGCTCCTTGAGTTGCTTCTGAGCAACATTCATGATTTCATGCCATTTGAGATTGCATCCAAGCGTAATCTCAAGCGACTCTTGAAAAGCCGATTCATAGCCGTTGGTCGGCTCCCAAATTTGCTGCAATCGTTTGATGCTCAGATTTTCGATACTCAGTGCAATGCAACCAGTCGAGATGCCTTGGAAGGGTGCGCCGATGTATTCCCAGTGTCCGCGCTCCGCCACAAAGTTTCTAAAATCGACTACTCGCTTACTGGTGCCTGTTAGCATCGCCTCCGGTGCGATCGCCCCTAGTTTGCCATGAGGCTTGAGCAAGTGGAACTGTCGTTCGATGTGGTCAATGTAGGCTGTCCCATCAAAGGGTGGATTGCTCACAATGAAGTCATAGCGACGATTGAACTGAGTTTCTAGAAAATCTGAACCCATCAGGTTGAACCCATCAAGCCTGAGTTTTTCCTGGTTGAATGGGTCTATCTCAACCACGTCAAGCTCTGAATTGGGCAGTCGTTGTCTGAGCTTTTGGGCGATCGCCCCACGTCCACAGCTCGGCTCTAGTAACGATAGCTCCCACTCGTCACCCTCGGGTAAGTCGATTAACTCAAACAGCGTGTCGATTTCTGGCTCAGGCGTTTCATGAAAATGATAGGGGTTGGTCTTTGGGACTTTACCCGCTGCAATAACTTCTCCTAAAAGCCTTGATGGGTCGTAGTCAAATCGGTGAGTTTTCCCTGTCCATTGACCTTTGAGGGCTTTGAGGAGGGACTTAAACTCTTCATACTGCTTGCTCTCCATCTGCGGTACGTCTAGTGCAAAACCGTTCTGCACTGGATAAATGTCGATGTTGGTTTTAAGGATTTCCAAAATAGGGCTAGAGATTCGTTTTGAGCTGAACTCAAGAGTGCTTTGGTTTGGTGGTGGGGCGCTCAGTAGCTCAAGCTGTCTCAATGCGGTCTGATTCATGGTTTTCCCTTGAAACGAAAAACCCCGACGCAATTGCATCAGGGTTCAATGATTAATTCTTTTGGGTTGGAGCGATCACTCTCTAAAATGATTAATTGATGCACCTTGAGAGGATTCCGCCTCTGCATTTAAGCGCCGTGCCAGCGCAGCCATCACTCTCCAGAGTTAGTTTAGGGTTATTGCCTTAAACCTAAAATCATTGGGAATCGAACCCAACTCCCTTCACCACAGTCCTCGGCTAACGAGATGGAATTTAACCACCACTTAGCAAAGATTCCGTAGAATCCTTAGTGAGTAGTGGTTTTGCGAAGTTGATTGCGCGAAAGCTACGCACCAAGCCTAAGACCTACCCAAGCAAAACCTCAGCCTTTGCGGGTGCGTGGCCTGAGCTTGCCATCAAGATGCGATCGCCTTCTCCAGTGCCACAAAATCAATTAGATAGCTGTTGTCTGCCTCATCAAAAATACCGCGCTGCTCCAGGAGCTTCTGAAGCGCTTGGCGATAATCCTCTCCACCAAACTGATTGAGGGTGATCTGCTCATCCGTGGTACACCGTGGCTTAATGCTCCAGTAGCGAACGTAGGCATTTGCTAGACGGCTGTACCACCATTCTTTGATGAGCGCGTCGTTCGGGATCTGTTCTGCCCACTGGGGGCGCTGGTAGGCAGAGAACAGCGCGTATTTGAGGATGGTGGCAACTTTGATGGGGTGGTCAAAGGTTTTGGTTTTGGTCATGCTGCTTTCCTTCAAAGCTATTGCAGTTGCAAACCATAGGCACTCAGCAGCAAAGCAACCGAAAGCGCCCATAAGCCGCGATAGCGTGGTGGTGGGTTGGGCGATCGCATTTTCAAGTAATCAATGCCCTGCCCATACTGCTTCAGGATGGGCTTGTACATAGTCAGGATATGAGCCAATCCGATAATCTATCCGTCCTTCTACATCAGCAGAAATTAGCAGCCTCTCAAATTCTCTCCATTTCTCCAATAAAGTGGATGGAATTTCAGCCTCTGAAACGGCTTCTCTTTTTATCTCTCGATTTTTCGTGCACCATGTCACCTCCATAGGTATCAATTCATCGTTCCGAATAACATGGAGCTGATCGCACCCGAATGCATAACAATCTGTAGCTTGGGGATGCATATCTCCTCGAACAAAAGCTTTCCATGTATCCGTGAAACTAACCCAAGTAGTCATCTTCGTATTCTCCAATTTTTTTGATAACTTTATCTGAAGTCTAGCTATCGCACAGCTTTCGTTGGCTTTTGCTGAGATGTGAATTTATTGCAGCAAAGGTTGAGCTTTTTTCATCCTAGGATCGAAAGCTTCGTCCCAAGGGAACTTAAAACTTTTGTCGGGCCAGCATAATTGCAAAGCCTTGAATCGTTGGTGATTGTAGAATGAAAGCGCAACCCCAAAATGATTATCCGGTTTCACAGCCCTAAACCGAGTCGGATACCCATCTGCAATATCTTGATATTCCTGGTTCTCACAAAACTGGTGTTTATCGTTTTTAATTCTCAATCCAATGAGGTTTAGCATTGAATGACCGAATTGAATGGGTAGGCCAAACACGATTATTTCAGGATGCTGAAAGTTATGCCATAAGCCTACGGTGTAGCAAAAACTTGGTTCAGTATCAGATGCCCCTACACCCATCACTGTCCAGCCAGGATCTTTAAGACTAGACTCTAATTTCTCTGTCATCATTTTGAGGTTTTCTGGATTCACGCCCTTTTCCCCCTTCGGTTTTCTTTTTCCTTCTATCCTACGCCGCCGGTTGCCCCAACCCTGCCACCGCTTCCCCATTCGCACAGCGAACGCCATCAATCGCGGCACGACTGGTTAGCTTCCAGTCGGTCTGGTCATCATAGGGTGCAAAAACCTGTTTTTCATCCAGATAGACATTGCAAAAAAGCACTTCACCATTCTCAGTAGAGGGTTGCGGCACTATCGTAATCGGTTGCTTTAGCTGCTCTGACGATAGAAATGCGATCGCACTCAATAGCCCTTTGCTGAAATGTGCGGTCGCTGAGCCTTCGAGAATATAGAGCTGATCTGCCTCGATGTAGCAGTGCAGCTTGTGGGATTTCTCGTTGCGTCTGATGGTTTCTTTGAACTCCAGTTTTCTGATATAGCCCGTCAGTGCTGGCTGCTCAATGTTCACGGGCTGGCTTTGGCTATCGAGCGTATACCAAAGCCCTCCATTCTTTCTATTGCAAAACACGTAAACCTGATTCTTCGGTGCGGCCCCAAACCCTAGCACTTGCTTCGTTGGTGCTAGGGCTTCTTTGATTTGGCGTAGCTCTTGGGCGATAGCTTCGCACCAAGAGTTCGCCGCTAATGCTTGAGCTTGAGTGTCCATCGGTGGGCGTCTCTCTTTTTGTGATTGGGTTGCAGGGAAAGCGATCGCCTGGGCTTGAGTGGGGCGATCGCTTTGGGTTTACTCTTCGTAGCCGTCCCACAAGTAAGACTGACGCTCTCGAATGCTGTAGTAACTGCCACCACCGATAACAAGGTGGTCAAGCATTGTTACATTCATGAACTTGGCGGCTTGTAGAAATTGCTTCGTTAGCTGAATATCTTCGGGACTTGGATCCAGTGCGCCGCTGGGGTGATTGTGAGCCAGTACAAATCGGCTTCCCTGGTGCCTCAAAATCCGCTCAAACACCACTTTTGGATCGACGATACACTCGGTGTCATTGCCAATCGCAATAATTTCTTTACTAATCAGTCGATGCTTGATATTCAGGATTAAAACGGCTCCTTTCTCAAGGGCAGAATAGCCCAGGTCATACTGAAGGAGTGAAGCAGAACTTTGCGGGTCGGTGATCAACTCGGTTCGGGGACTTGCCGTAAACACCCGCTTTCCAAGTTCGATTGCTGCCAGAAGCTTAGCCGCTTGCCTTTGCGTCAGTCCGGCGTTTTCTAGTTCATGGGCACTTACATCTTTAAATTGATTGACGGCTTGAGCGGTATGGTGGGCTTTCTCAATGCTGATTGTGCAGATTTGATGGATGAGTTCACCCAATGCCATTGCAGAGGGGACGGTCAATGATCGTTGTGTCGTCCACTGTTCGGGGGACGAATCGGCAACCTGCCAAAATGTCATTTCGGTTTCTCCTTGTAGGGGGTGGAGTGGGCTGGAGGTTGGCTCCAGCCCTGGCGGTGGATGCGATGCTTTAGAACGGGCGATCGTTGCAGTCGCAGTCCTGCGCTTGCTTTAGTCCACAGGGGCAAAGCGGATGTTTGCCGATCTTTAGGTGCTCGTACAGCTCTTCGGCTTGGCGGTACTCTTCTGAGAGACGGCCTTGCTCTAGCCGCTGCTCTTGTTCGTAGTCAAGGGCTTGCTCGTAAGGCATAATGGTTTCAACTCCTGTTGTGGGTTGGTAGGGCACGGAGAGCGGTCTAGATTGGTAGTCAGCGAACGCTCTCGGTTGCTCTTTAGAAAAGATTTTTTACTTCCGGTGTTTGCTCTTCGTTCTGCGGATTCACCTTGGGGCTGCACCTGACACGCTAGTTTCACGACTCGGAAGGGTTATTCAGTTGTAAGGTTCTGTAGAGATTGCTTGAAACGTAAGGACTGAGATCGTGGGTTCCGGTTAAGGGGGGATGTCTTTTTCCTTACCTCTTAATTGTATACCACGGGTACACATAATACAAGGGGGTATTGTGAAAAAATGTATACCTGATAAGATTGGCCTATGGAAAATTTGTCTGAGCTTGAACAAGAAATCCGCTGGGGCCTGCAAAGTGGCTCTGAGATCGTCTATCGCGTGGGATCCGCTCTCACGCAAATTCGAGATGCAAAGCTGTATAGAGAATGCGGTTATCGCAGCTTTGAGAAATACGTCCAAGACCAATTCTCTATGTCACGCGCTAGAGCATATCACTTGATTTCCGCAGCAGAAATCATTGCAGACCTTAAGCCCCACTTCAATGACAAGGCTTTACCCAAAAATGAATCTGTTGTAAGACCTCTGATGAAGTTTCCAAAGGATAAGAGGGTGGACATCTGGGGTGCTGTTTTAGCCGTCTATCCAGATCCTCGACGCGAAGATGTTCTTTCTATCGCTCAATCTTTTGCATAAGTGAATTGCGATCAACCATCCTTACGACTTCAGGAGCAGTGCGATCGCCCTCCCCATTCCCCCCTTCACCCAAAGCACCATAAGCGAACGCAACGGATGCTAGACAAAGGTTTTACGGTTGCCTCGCTCTTTGCGGAAGCGATACTCATGCAAAGGCGATCGCTGCCCTGGTGCCCTGCGGTGGCCTCTGCGATCGTCCGGTGTGGTGGTATGGTTCCGGTAATGCAGGGTTCCCAAGTTAAGGCAACCCCGAATGAGAAAAATTTTCGATGCCAACGGCAAGAAAACTTTTTGAATGAGTGGGATTGCCGCACCGAATACGCTACCCTTTTAGCTGTTCAAGAGGCTGCTCAAGTTTGCCGAAGTCCCGAAGAATCAATCACAGCAGCCCCCTGAACATGCCCTGCGGCGAGCAGATTTTTTCTTCTGTGAAGTTTACCGGAATTCGGCGTAAAGCCCTCACCCAAGCCTCACCCCCGCAAGCGGTCACACCCAACGCTCAGCAAAGGCTTTAGCGATTGTGTCGCGGCTTTCGTAAGCGCAAGTGACTGAGCGATAGAAAGGCTGACGTTGTGCAGTAGCTTAGCGATGGGTTCGTATGGGCGATCGCGCTGCTTGAGTTGGGGCGGGTTAAGGCGATCGCCCCACGACTGCCCACGAGATCGCCTTGCTGCATGGCATGGGCTTGGCAGTGGTCTGGTGAATGCAGGGTTGTAGATTGAGGCGTGGGAGGGAGAAACGGCCTTCCGGTGGTGAAAAAGTCTCGTAAGTCTAAGGCCACGGAGGAAACGGCTCAAGACAAAACCCCTCGTAAGCGATCGCCTAAAACAACAACGTCGGCAGCTCAGTAACGGCTCGTCAGGTGCCCTCGTGACACTGGCGGGGTGCTCCACTTTGACGACATTTATCGTGGTACCGACGACACTTATCGCGATACGCGACAGCATGAGTTTGACTAAAACGTTACAAAGTTACCAAGATCGTTTGCAATATGATCGCTATTCTGTGACATACAAGAGACATCTCCAAAACCTGTAGCCTATATCCGACAAGGCTTTACGCCTTTAACCAAAAGAGTGCCCACTGGCTGAAACCTCCATTCTTCGCTCAAAATTCAATTTCACGAAAAAATTATGCGATCTCTAAAAGAGAAATTTT
>JANLSD010000346.1:0-40744 GCA_031362245.1 Acaryochloridaceae cyanobacterium OTE_25_metabat_464
TAAGTTTTTGAGTAGAGGTTTTTGAGCTGACCGAATTGTTGATAAATGGTCATCTTCAAACTCTAAACCACAGCCAATTCTTCGAGCCGGAAGCTAACCTAAACCAGTACCCGTGACCCTACTTATTCGCGACGGTATAACTATTGATTAGGTGGAAACCATCCACCTAATCACCCCGCATGGTTACTAAAAGCGGAAACTAATCTACCTAATCAGTAAATCATGACATTTAGACGGATAGATTTCCGTCTAACCTTCCGCACGGAGATCAAAAGCTGACTTTTATCCACCTATCCAGTCTCAGAGGGCGTTTAGACGGACATGATTCCGCTTTCGTAGCCCTGCCAGCGGTTTAGGCTGACGTTAATCCATAGTTTAACCCATACTGGGGTTTAGGCGGATAGTTTTAATATTTTTCCCGAAGCCTATTTTTCGGGCGATCGCTGTCATTTGGGTCGCGTCTATTTTTAAACACGTTTGGCATAGTTGAACATCGGAAAAACGTCTCGACCAATTGACCAACTGCGTGATTCTCTCCATCTCAGGCATTATTAATCAGGAAATAGCCTGCAAATACTGTAAACAGTCTAGCCTTGGAACATCTAGCGATCGCCCTCCAGCAGAATACGCATATTCCGGCAATCCGCTATCCAATCCAATGAATTGCCGTCACAATATTAAAAGTGGCTCCATCAACCATCTCTACGATTGGGTAAAACCTGTGCTTGCTACCGCCTCAACCATTTCTGCCCTCCTAGACCGCACCCTATCGGGACAAGACCTTACCCCCCAAGAAGGCGTGTTGCTGCTTCATCAGAACGATCCAGCCGCAATCCAACAGATTCAGCAGGCGGCGGATGAACTGCGGAGATCGCTCGTCGGCGAGACCGTCACCTACGTCGTCAACCGCAACATCAACTTCACCAACATCTGCGAACAACACTGCGGCTTTTGTGCATTTCGTCGCGATGAAGGTGATGAAGATGCCTACTGGCTCTCCCACCAGCAGATCATCGAAAAAGCAGCCGATGGCGTAGCCCAAGGCATTACGGAAATCTGCATGCAGGGAGGACTACATCTGGGCGCAAAGATTAAAGGGAAATCCCTCCCCTACTATGTCAAACTCGCCGAAACGCTCCACAAAACATACCCTGCACTTCACCTGCACGCCTTTTCCCCCCAAGAGATTCAATTTATTGCCCGTGAGGATGGCCTGAGCTATGGGGAAGTGATCGAAGCGCTCAAAACCGCTGGAGTACAGTCCATGCCTGGAACTGCCGCCGAAGTGCTCAATGATGAAGTGCGCCGCGTGTTGTGTCCAGAGAAAATCGACACCGCCACTTGGCTTGACATTGTAGAAACCGCCCATCAATGGGGGATGCCCACCACTAGCACCATGCTTTCGGGCCATATCGAAACCCCAGAGCAGCAGATCGAGCATTTGGAGCAACTGCGATCGCTTCAACAACGCGCCAAAAACCGAGGCGAAATCGGCATTACCGAATTTATTCTGCTGCCCTACATCGGGCAAGATGCCCCCAAACCCCTCCGCAAAAAAGTAGGCCACGATCAGCCCATTTTGCAAGATGCCCTCCATCTCACCGCCGTTGCTCGTCTGTTCCTAGGGCACTGGATCGTGAACCATCAGCCCAGTTGGGTCAAGCTAGGGCTAGAAGGCGCAACGGAAGCCCTGCGGTGGGGCTGCAACGACCTTGGCGGTACGTTAATGGAAGAACACATTACCTCTATGGCAGGGGCACAGGGGGGAACTTGTATGACTGTGGAGGAATTGCAGGGGGCGATCGCCTCCCTCAATCGACCTTATCAACAGCGCAATACCCTCTATGAACACTTGGGTTAAGGAGTAGATCGACAACAGACCAAATGTCCGCATTAGAATAGGTAGCAAACGCTTCGCTCTTTAAGGTGCCAGCGCCATGACCATCCTCCAAACCCGACTGCGCCAGACACTTCCGCCCATCACCTGGCAAAAGCTGCCTGCTGATTACCCCCTCCCCGATGACCCTGTGGACAATCTCCTGCAACCCCTTCTCGCGGCTGCCCTGCGGGAATCCCTAGAGCTTGCGGGCCTGATTTTAGACTCCATGATTATTGCCACGGACTTTGGCATCTGTGCCACCGTCGGCGATAAAAACGTCGTCAAAGCACCAGATTGGGTTTATGTCCCGAGTGCGAATCCCGTCCCCCCTGGCACCAATCGCCGGAGCTATACGCCTCACGCCGAAGGTGGACTTCCCGCTGTTGTCATGGAGTTTATTTCAGCCACTGAAGGCGGCGAATATTCCATCAATCCCCACTATCCCTACGGCAAATGGTACTTCTACGAACAAATTTTAAAAGTTCCGGTGTACGTTATCTTTCATCCCGAATCAGGTGCCTTAGAGTTCCATGTCCTAACCGATAGTCAATACAAACAACAATCTCCTGACGAGAATGGACGATTTTGGTTAGATGCATTAAATCTTTTCCTAGGTGTTTGGCAAGGGAAAAAAGCAGAAGTAGAAGATCGGTGGCTCCGCTTTTGGGATCAATCAGGCCAACTCTTACTGTGGGGGACTGAACGCCTTCAACAAGAGCAGCAAAAAACTGACCAAGAGCGCCAACGAGCAGACCAAGAACGTCAGCGAGCAGACCAGCTTGCGGCCCAACTCAAAGCGCTGGGCGTTGATATTTAACCCGCCAACAATGCTTAAGATCGGGTTTCGACGATGTATGCATCGAAGGCTTAAGGATGGGGCAGAACAAGCTATACTGAGCAGTCAGTTATTTGAGGTCTCTGAAGGACGCTCTTTCTGGGGGGTTGTCTAGATCGATCCAACAGTTAGTAAAGGTAGAAAGGCTGAATGAACACGGAGCGACGCGCAGCACTCAAAAAGCAGGCCACATCAAAAAGAGGGCGATCGCTAGCTCTAACCATCGGTGGCGCAGCGCTACTGGTGGGGGTAGGTACCCTGGCCTATTTCTTGATGAAAGGCCAACAGTCAGAAACGGTGGTGCCCGTCGGTGCAACGGTGACGCCTCAAAATGCACTCCTGAGCCTTACGGTTTCCACCGATGAAAGCCCGTGGCGAAAGCTAAGAGAATTTGGCACCCCAGAAACTAAAGCCCTTTGGCAAGAACACCTCAAGCGTCTTGAAACTGGCTTTTTAAGCCCCTTCAATTTGACCTACGAAAAAGACATTCGGCCCTGGGTGGGACCACAGATGAACTTTGTGCTGCTCTCCCCCGCCCCTGAAGATGTTGCCCAGGTGGGAGCCAACGCAACGGTTTGGTTTCTGCCCATGCAAGATATCCAGCAGGCTCAGTCTGTGTTGAGTAAGGCCGCAGGTAGCACAGCCCAAAAGCGAACCTATAAAGATGTAGAGGTTCAAACCTTCAAGGGACAAAACGGTAAAACCATTTCGGCAGTGGTGCTAGAAAACCGTCTGCTCATTGTGAGTAATGGCAACAATACCCTCAACCAAGTCATTGATACCTTTCGGGGTGCGCCTTCCCTGGCCCAAACCCCTCGGCTGAAAGAGGCTATGGGTGAGGTCAATGACAATGCTGCCTTTGCCCAAGTCTATGTCAACTTACCGATCGCAACGGCAGGTCTACTCCAAAATCCCGCACGGGGGATGGCGCAATCTACCATTCAGCGGGTGCAGGCCGTCCAAGGGTTTGGCTCCTCGATCAAAATTGAAGATGGTGGCCTAAACTTTAAGTCCATTTCTTGGCTAAAACCCGATACGAAGCAAGAGCTGAAGGGAAGTAATAAAGCCCAAAGCATTGTGCGGCTGTTACCCGCAGATACCCTCATGACCACCGCTGGTGGTGATTTTAAGCAGGCTTGGCAAGACTACACCCAAGGCACAGAATCTCAGCTCATTGTGCCGTTGAATGCCAGCAAAATTCAGGCAGGACTTCTAAAGTCTACTGGCGTGGATTTTGAAAAAGAGTTTGTGAGCTGGATGGATGGAGAGTATGTTGCGGCTGTGGTGCCGACTGCAAACCAGTCTAAGCAGGGCGTGGGCATGATGGTGTTGGCCAAGGCCAATGACCGCACCAAGGCAGACCAGGCATTCCAGAAACTGGATGCCGCCATGCGCGATCGCCATAAATTCCTGATTGCAGAATCTAAGGTGGGCAACCATACGGTCACAACCTGGAAAGAACCACCCGGTTTACCCTTGGTCACTCACGGTTGGTTGGATGGGGATATCGCCTTCTTTACCTTTGGTGCCCCCATCTCAGAACGCATTTTGACCCCACAAAACAGCTCCCTTGCAGAAGCGCCCTTGTTCAAAAGCACCCAGTCCGCCAACCTGGGTAACAATACAGGACAGTTTTTTGTCGATCTGCCGCGCATGGTCACAATGATGCAAAACAGTCCGCTGCTGCCTAAGCTTGCGCCGTCTGCAAACCAGTTTGCCCAGGCCATTGATGGCATTGGTGTCACCTCTGCCATTAATAACCCTTGGAGCACCCGTTACGACTTCACCGTGAAGCTCAAACACTAGGCACAAGTCACGATAGATGCCAAAGTTTTGTTAAAAATCCGGCAGAACTCCCGCAGAGTCAGCCGTCCTGTGGCTCAATTGAGGATAGCCCAGAATCAAAATCAGATAGGTAAGGTTACTGTCCTATCCTGGGGTTATTCTGACGCTGACTATTCTCCCGTCTGAGCACTATCATTGCCATGACTGTTTCTGTGACCGCCAACCTAGATTCAACCCTCAATGCCCCACCCGCTGACTCCAAAGAGCGTGTGGTTCATTTCCTGCGATCGCTCCAAGATTCCATCTGCCAAAAACTGACAGAGGTAGATGGAGGCGGTATCTTTAAGCAGGATGAATGGGAACGTCCCGAAGGGGGCGGCGGGCGCTCACGGGTGATGATGGGCGGCGATCTATTTGAGCAGGGCGGCGTTAATTTCTCGGAAGTGTGGGGCGATCATTTACCGCCTTCCATCTTGAACCAGCGCCCTGAAGCAGCGGGGCATCGATGGTTTGCAACGGGCACTTCGATGGTGTTGCACCCTCGTAGTCCCTACATTCCCACCATTCACCTCAACTATCGCTACTTTGAGGCAGGCCCAGTGTGGTGGTTTGGGGGTGGCATTGACTTAACCCCCTACTATCCGTTTTTAGAAGACGTGGTGCATTTCCATAACACCCTCAAGGAAGCCTGCGATCGCCATTCCCCCGACTACTACCCCACCTTTAAGCTGTGGTGTGACGAGTACTTTTACCTCAAGCATCGTCAAGAAACACGGGGCGTAGGCGGTATTTTCTTTGACTACCAAGACGGCATGAGTGGTCTGTACCAAGGTACCGATCCTCAAGGCCCAGCGGGGCTACACAGCGCCCAGATTGGGGTGCCACCCCAGCGATCTTGGGAGGAACTATTTGCCTTTGTGCAAGCCTGTGGCGAAGGCTTTTTGCCCGCCTATGTGCCCATTGCCGAAAAACGCCGCCATCAGGCATACGGTGAGGAGGAGCGTAATTTTCAGCTCTATCGACGGGGACGTTATGTGGAGTTCAACCTGGTCTATGACCGAGGCACCATCTTTGGGTTGCAAACCAACGGACGAACCGAATCCATCTTGATGTCTCTGCCACCCCTGGTGCGCTGGGAGTATGGCTACCAACCCGAAGCCGGCACCCGTGAAGCCCAGCTTTACGACACCTACCTGAAGCCTCAAGATTGGTTGTCGGGCACTGTTGCCGCCGCCGTTGCCCAATCCTAATTGCTCACGCTAGATAGCGGTGGCGCAGGCTGCCGTCAGGTTAGGGGTGGGCGCAGATTGCTCACCCCTTTGCGTATCGGCACGTTTCCCCTCGACTGGATAACCTCAACCCCATGACCGTTACGCCGTTTCGAGTTCCATTGATGCAAGACCCCAAGGCGCTCTATGAGTGTCTGGCGGCGTTTCAGGCATCAAACTCGGGCACAGAGGCGATCGCCAGTATTTCCCTATCCCTTCCCGCCCTCGATCCGCTCCAGGCACTGGAACGGTTGGGTCACACAGGGCAAGCACACTTTTATTGGGAACACCCCACTGAACAAATTGCGATCGCTGCAATGCAGCCGATTGTGCGACGGTCCGTAGAAGGCGGCGATCGCTTTACCCAGGCCCAAACCTTTATTTCTGAGGTGTTACAGCGCACAGTAACGGCAGGTGAGCTGCATTTGCCCATGGCAGGGCCGCACTTTTTCTGTAGCTTTACGTTTTTTGATCGGCCCTACCACGAGCCTCAGCGGTTTCCAGCAGCCGCAATATTTTTGCCCCAGTGGCAGGTCGCCTGTGTGCAGGGCCAAGGGGTTTTGGTTGCAAATTTGCCCCTCACGCCAGCCTCAAACCTGACCCAGCTTACAGATTCCGTGCTGGATGTTTGGCAGCAGCTTCAGCACCGTGGCACACAATACCGCACCCAATTCTCGCTACCGCTGATTCAGGTGCCTGCACCCCGCTTAAGCCATCAAACTCGGTTTCTAGAGGCTGCTGAGGCCACGCTGGCCCAAATTCACAGGGGTGAACTCGAAAAACTGGTGCTTTCGGAAACCCTGGAGGTCAAAACCGCCAAGCCGCTGCCCTTAGCGCCAACGCTCCATAAACTGCGATCGCGCTATACAGACTGCCAGATTTTTTCCCTGCGGGATGACCAAGGCCAGGGGTTTATTGGGGCCAGCCCAGAGCGACTGCTCCAAATTCAAGACCGGCGACTGACGGCGGATGCTTTGGCGGGTTCGGCACCACGGGGACGAACGCTGGGGGAGGACGTGGTACTGGGCGATCGCCTCCTCAACAGCACCAAAGATATCCATGAGCATCAGCTCGTACTCTCCTTTATTCAGCAGCGGCTCAAAAGCCTAGGCATTAGCTCCCGTTCGGCGTCCCCTGCCCACCTGTTACAGTTGCCCAATATCCAGCATCTGCGCACCTTAGTCACCGCAGATTTACCCAGCCAGATGGGATTGCTGAACGTATTGGCAGCCCTTCACCCCACGCCAGCAGTGGCGGGCACCCCCCAGCACAGCGTAGAACCCTATCTCCGCCGCTATGAACCCTTTGATCGCCATCTGTACGCAGCACCCCTCGGCTGGGTGGACTATCGCGGCAACGGCAGCTTTACGGTGGGCATTCGCTCGGCACTGATTCAGGGCGATCGCCTACGCCTTTACGCGGGGGCTGGCATTGTGGCGGGTTCAGACCCTCAGAAAGAATGGGCAGAGGTACGGCTTAAACTCCAGACACTGCTCCAAGCTTTGGTAAATTATGAAGCGTAGGCTGTTTCTGAAGTGCCTGGATTATAAAATGATCTAGGCTGAGGACTTGTGTTTATTTTTCTCATGGCGTAGCTCTAAGTGAAGTATGGCAGGACATAGTAAGTGGGCCAACATCAAGCGCCAGAAGGCCGTTGTTGATTCCAAAAAAGCTCAGGTTTTTGCACGTCTCTCACGGGAGATGATTGTCGCTGCCCGCCAGGGTCTCCCCGACCCTAACGCCAACTTTCAGCTTCGCTCCGCCATCGACAAAGCCAAAGCCGCAGGCATCCCCAACGAAAATATTGAACGGGCGATCGCCAAGGGTTCCGGTCAATGGGGACAAGACGGCGATCGCTGGGAGTCCATCCGCTACGAAGGCTATGGCCCTGGAGGCGTTGCCGTCTTGATTGAGGCATTTACCGATAATCGTCATCGCACTGCCGCCAATGTCCGCTTCGCCTTTACCAAGCAAAACGGAAATCTGGGTGAACTGGGCTGCGTAGGCTGGATGTTTGATCAAAAAGGCGTTGTTACATTCATCTATACAGGCAATGAAGAGCAGCTTGTAGATGCACTACTCGAAGCAGACGCCGAGACCTACGAAATAGACGGATCGGAGGAGACCAGTTTTGTAGAGATGTTTTGTGAAGGCGATCGCCTAGAGCAGGTCGCCCAAAGCCTCAAAGCCCAAGGCTACAATCTCCAAGAAACCGAACTGCGCTGGATTCCCAATAACCTCGTCGAAGTAACCGACCCAGACCAAGCCCGTAAGCTGCTCAAGCTCATCGACACCCTCGAAGACCTCGACGACATCCAGAGCGTGACCGCAAACTTTGACATGAATATGGATCTGCTCGCAGCGGCGATCGCCTAAACCGCGAGGCCCCATACTTCATACGTAAAATCTCAGGCCAGAAAAAAATCGCCCCTGGTGATTGTTCCACTCATCAAAATGGGTATAACTAAGAACACATGCTCAAACTTGGGGCAAAGTGGATATGCTTCGCGCTTGATGCGCGGCTCATCACTACACCTGTACTGTTCAGTGTAAGGCCAGCGTTCATGATTTCTTACGATCCTGCGGACAAACGACTGGGCAGTTATCTGATGGATGCTGGATTGCTAACAGCCTCTCAAGTCGATGTTGCACTCAATGATCAATATTCGACTGGCATGCGATTTGGAGATATTATTGTTGAGCGTGGCTGGGTTAAACAGCAAACCATTGAGTATTTATATCGGAAAGTCATTGAATTAGAACGAGAAATTGGTCAACCTCTAGACAAGGGTGTAGTAAAAACAAGCTATAGTCTCAACAACCTCAGAAAAGGAAATCGTCAAAACAAAGTTTAATCTTATTGAAGGGTTATTTTCTACGCCTCTAAAATCCAATAATATCGCCAACAACGATTAAATCCCAGCAAGCACTATACAACTTATATCAATTTAATTAAATTCACTAAAACTTCTATTTTTCATCAAAATAGCGGATATATTCTTCGAAAGCTAGATTTTACGATCTAGCTGTTTTTCTATTATTAGTTCATCCCCGATCTAAAACTAGAGACTTAAAAAAGACTGTTTTGTCCTTTTAATCTGATAAAAAACAGCTCACCCCTCAGATCCAGGCCTAAGACATTAGGGAAAGGTTAATCTACTGGAGGCTCGGCCCTAAAATTCTCTGAAAAAATAAAATATGTGAGACCTAAGGAAAAGCTGGGCTTTTGGGATCAAAATGGAAATTCGCGATCAACCTAGCCCGAATCTATCTCCTTACTAGCCAGACTGACGTTGGCTATTCTTATCACTTTGCAGTGCGTATTCTTCCCAAAGCTGCCCAAGCTGCCTTGCAAACTCTGTTTTACTGTTCCTGACTTGATACATCCTGCGCGGACGGCCCCGCCCTTCTACCTTCTGCCAATAACCGTCAATGACCTTCTCATCTTCAAGAAATTTGAGCGCACTATAAAGAACCGTATCAGATAGTCGATAGAGATCAGAATCCTGTTCAATTCTTTGGATGAGTGCCGTACCGTAAGAATCGCCATGCTCTAGCAACACAGCTAAGATATAGCAAACAGCAACCTCTTTACTAATGTAGATCGGAGGGGGAGCTTGAAAGAAGTGATAAATATCTTGGAACTTCATAGGCGGTGGTTTGGGTTTCCGTCATAAAGGTTTTACCGTCGAGAACGGACAGCCTTAGTTAAGGGATCTAATGAATCTAAGATCTAGTCATTAAATCCGCTTCCAAGTGACGTGACAGAGGTTCACATAGCAATGATACTTATCTATCAGGTAAAAAACTGATTATTATGCATTTATCGCATTATAAACCATAAATATTAGTCGATTTCTCTAAAAATCAAGGCATCTAATCTTCAATCGAGACAACAAGACAAGCAATACATTCTTCGTGCAGAATACATGATAAAATGCGCATCTCAACAAATTCAAAATTTGATTGAGTCCCAGAAGGAAATTGTGGCAGATCGATTTTGATAACCGTTCAACCTTGGGCATGGGAGCCGCTCTATTGTGCTTTAGCGTATGCCTCAGATATCTGAGACGAATTTCAAAACCTTGGGCATACTAGCAATGCAGAGTTAAACTACGGAAGCCGTCAGATTTTCAGTGTTGACGGGTTAGCCGTAATTCTTTGATGACGGGTTTTGTGTCTCTAGATAGATACTTAAGTTCTTGCGAAGACAAAGGCTCTGTGAGCTTAAGGTTTTTGCTAAAATTCTGTGCATACATGGGTTTCATGTGCTGTGAACAGAATTTAGATCACGATTCTATGCCTAAGCCAGGTCAATATAGTAAAAGCATAGGTCTATTGTTGCCTGATCACTTTAGGCCAAATTAAGAGATATTTATGTATGGATGAACACGCCGATCCTAACATTGGACAAATTTTAATCAATCGCTACCGCCTCATTGAGATGATTGGGCAAGGATCAATGGGGAGGGTCTACCGAGCTGAAGATCAGCTTCTGGGTGGTGTTGTTGTTGCCGTTAAGTTTTTGTCGCAAACCCTGCTCAACTCCAAAATGAAGCAGCGCTTCGCCGATGAAGCACGGACTGGGGCGCAACTAGGGCAACGCAGTATTCACATTGTCCGGGTTCTAGATTACGGCGTGCATCACAACGAAGCCCCATTCTATGTGATGGAGTACATGGAAGGGCAAAATCTTAGTGACTTAATCTTGCCCGCGACCCTAACGGTTGATCGATTTCTGAGGCTGACTCGCCATATGTGTTTGGGCCTACAGTGTGCCCATGAAGGGATCAAGATTGATGGGGATGTCTGTAAAATTGTGCATCGAGACGTTAAACCCAGTAACGTATTCGTCATTTCTGATCCAGGACTGGGCGAGGTTGCAAAGGTTTTAGATTTTGGGATTGCAAAGCTCTTTCGCGATGATGTAGATGGACGTCAAACTCGCTCGTTTATGGGGACTTTGGCCTATTGCTCACCGGAGCAAATTGAAGGCAAAGAGTTAGATACGCGTTCTGATATTTATAGCCTTGGCATTACGATGTTTGAGGTTTTGACGGGCAAAATGCCCATTGAGCCAGATGCCCATACGCTCCTGAGCTGGTATAAAGCCCATCGTGATAAGCCACCCAAGCGTTTTGCCGATGTTTCGCCTAAACTAATGCTGCCCCCAGGGTTGGAAGACCTGATTATGGGCTGTATGGCCAAAACGCCTGAGGCTCGTCCTGAGGATATGACAGAGATCCTCAAGCGGTTAGAGCAGATTCGCCAGCAGCAGAAAAAGCCGCCATCCCAGTCAACCCCTCAAGCGAAGTCTTCCGCAAGAGTGGAAGAGACCATCATTGAGTCTGAGCAAGCGGCCAAGTCAACTGGTGCGAAGTCAACTGGTACGAAGTCAACTTCTGGCGCTAAGTCAACGCATGTTCCGGTCATTCCGCTGCCCCAGAAAAAATTCTGGTCTATTGAGCAGGCGGGCTGGAACGTGCCTTGGCCGTCTGATAAGCCCATTGCTGAGATTGTCTTTCCACAAGTGTTGACTTCAGATCAAGAAGCAGCAGTGGGGCTATGGGTAATGCTTTCCCGTGCCGAAATTCAGCAACGATTGTTGAGCACGCGATATAACCACTTTTTATGTGTAATGGCCCCTCACCCAATGCTGCTTTGGGTGACGGCGATTCACGATGCTCAGATTGGGGCGCGATGGCTACCGTGTTATCTAGACTTAAAGTTAGAACAAAGTCAGCAGATGCTGCGCTTGCTGAGCAGTCAAGGATATTACCTAATGCTGTTTTTTGCCTCAGAATCGACATCTGAGCCAGCTAATGTCAAAACAGTTACCATCGCACCGTACCAACGGCAGCTTTTTCAAGATTGGTTATCCATGTCAAAACAAGCGATCTCGACGGCGAGACCATCGGTGAGTAAGCAAATTCTGAAGACGGAATTTGAAAGAATTAAACCATCAATGTTAAGAAAGCTAGAAGACGCAAGAGCTGCAAGTGCTCCGGTTATTTTTTGATCCGGGGTGCGCCCAGCTGTTTTTGGTTCGCTGTAAACGTTCTCGAAGGATAGCGTTAGATTACCCCAACCCCCAGCCTGATCCAAGTGTTGGAGAAGAGGCAAGAGACAGAGATGAATTTAACGCGCTCTGGGAAATACCTGATTGTGAATACCTAGCTGAGGCTTGCCTGAGACCCAATGCCCCATTCTTGGGCTAAAAAGTGTTTGTACATCGTTTCTTTCATAACCATTTGACGATACAGTTTCACCAAGAACTCCTGGGCTTCGTCTTGAGAAAGACTTTGTACCTGATCCGCAAAGGAACGGATGCTGAATTCTTGCTCCATTGATAGCTTAAATGCGTGATCCATGATGCACTCCTGAACGACCTATTCAAGTATGGGCTATTTGTTAAAGAGTATAACAAGTGATTGACAAAGTGCCCATTGCCCTATGGGAGTAGTTTTATCAATTTCCAATCTAAAAAAAAGCTCAAAATGAACAGATTGAAAATTGAGGGGGTAAAAATCGAGTTTTAAAATGAACCAAGTTGGTCAGGAACCATAACCTGACTGAGTCCTGTGAGGGTACGTAGTTTTTGAGTCCGAATCAATTCGTTGAAGGACGGGCCATCTCTGTGCTCTAGTTGGATGCTGGCAGCGATGCCCATGAGGAGGTGGTGAGCGGCTTCAGTTGCTGCATACCCCCTACGCTGGGCGGTTTCAATGGCAGCCTGATCGGCCATGAGGTCTAGACGAACGCCTTGGGACTGTTTCCAGATCTGTTGGGTGGCGATCGCACTCAACCCCATCGCAGTGACCATTCCTACCGCATCCTGTTGCAGCCCCTCAACGCAAGTGAGCATTAAGCCCATCGCAGCAAGGCCATGATAAAGAGAAGGTTTTAGCCATTGACTTTGGGTTTGCCAACTCACCGCATAAAGGAGGAGTAAATCACGTTGAGGCATGGGGAGTTCAGACCAGCCTTGGAGGTTAAGGCCAATGGTACGAGCTTGACTTGACCACCAAGGTCTTGGGTAGCACAGTAGGGTTGGCTGAGTGGGCTGACTGATGAGCTTTGTGGTCATCCGAGCGGAAGCAGGCATGAGGTCAAGGAGACGGCGAAACTCTAGATCGGCATTGAGGCGTTGGGAATCGATCGGCACCATAAAGTTATCTGACGGGTGATTTTGTGGGGATGGCGTGGGAAAGTAAAACAATCTTTGGCATCATGGTATCTGGGAACCGTTGTACTCTGAGCGTAGTCTTTGGCCATTCTTTCTATGAATCTATTTGACCCTACTCCGCCAGAGTGGACTCAAACGGCTTTACATTCACCTCAGTTTGCTTGTCCACGCTGTCAGGCAAGCTGTCGGGAGGCAATTAGCGTTTGGATTAACCGTCGTTCTCCCGTTTTTACTGAAGATAATCACCGGAAGTGGCAAGAGTTTTACCTGTGTCGTTGTGATCAGGTGTGGTGGGCTTGGAGCAATGATCGTCCCCCCAGTACGCTCAAAGCCAAGGATTTGCTGCCATGAGTTGGCAGTCGGTGGGGCAAAATTGGGTGCTTTTACCCCGTCATCGCGTGACGGCGATCGTTCACTTTGCGGGGGGCGCATTTGTGGGTGCAGCACCCCAGTTGTCCTATACAAAGTTGCTAGAGTCCATAGCAGAGAAGGGCTATGCCATTATTGCGACGCCGTTTATTAATACCTTAGACCACAAGGCGATCGCAACAGCAGTCCTCGATCAGTTTGAAGATACCCTAGACCATCTTCAGCGCAGGCAGGTACTGGATTGGGAGTTGCCCATCTATGGACTCGGCCACAGTATGGGCTGTAAGGTGCATTTGCTGATAGGCAGCCTGTTTGAAATCGAACGGGCGGGCAATATTTTAATGTCGT
Source organism: Acaryochloridaceae cyanobacterium OTE_25_metabat_464 (assembly GCA_031362245.1). Taxonomy (GTDB): domain Bacteria; phylum Cyanobacteriota; class Cyanobacteriia; order Thermosynechococcales; family Thermosynechococcaceae; genus JAAURS01. The sequence continues at coordinate 13,671 of JANLSD010000346.1, forward strand.
TTAATAATTTTGACGCAGACCGAGCCATTCCTTTCGTCGAATGGCTGAACATCTCGCAGGCGGTTCAGTTCACCCCTACCCCTGCCCAAACCTATCGACTGGTACAGCACTATTACCCCACATCGCGGAACTTACTGATTCGGTTTCGCAATGACGATTTAGACCAAACTCGCCAAATTGCGGTGATCTTGGGCGATCGCTTTGGGGAGCACATCACGATTGAGCGCCTGGAAGGCAACCACCTCACCCCCTTGGGCCAAAATTTTTCCTGGCAAACTCAAGGTTTATTTGCGCCCCTCGATGCCTTAGGACAATGGGTGAGTCAAGAATTCTACCGCGACCATACCTCCGTGGAGCAAACGATTTTGACATGGTTAGATCGCATTGCCACAGTTCCGAGATCTAAGCCCCAGTATCCGTAGTATTGACCAAATCAACGAGGGGTTGAGTTTTAGCGCAAAGAATTGAACCATCGATCTTTTCAAAGATGTTCTAAGCTAGATCAACCCCTTTACCTTACCCTCATCGCCATTGGTTGGGGATTGAGGCCACAGACGATGGTATTTATCCTTGCGGAAGGCATTTATGGATGCTCAGCAATTACAGCAGAAATACACCCACGGTGAACGATTTTTCGTGAAGGCGAACTTAGCGCATACGAACCTAAGCCTGCTGGAACTCAACCACATCAATCTCAGTGGTGCAGACTTAAGTCATGCATCCCTGCATGGGACCACCTTTATTCGCGCTAACTTAACACGGGTTAATCTTACTAAAGCAAAATTGATTGGAGCCGACCTCAGTGGGGCTGATTTGAGCGGAGCCAACCTGAACAATGCGTTGCTCAGCTCTACGGAACTGGCGGGGGCCTCCCTATGCGGTGCAAGCTTAGAGAATGCCACCCTCAGCCATTCCAATCTTAGAGGCGCAAATTTCAAAAATGCAAATCTTTATCAGGCCAACCTAAGGGGGGCAGATTTAAGAGGGGCAGATTTTATGGGTGCAAATCTCCGGCAGGCAGACCTTAGCAATGCTATCCTAGAGGATCCTCCCGATTTCAGTGAAGATCCCTAGTTTTTGCTAATTTTTCGGTTATATTCTCGGTTTTACGCGCATCAGCGCCTGCCCAAACTCAATGGGTTTACCGTTTTCAACCAAAATTTCCATCACTTCGCCCTCAACCTCGGCCTCTAGCTCATTCATCAGCTTCATGGCTTCGATGATGCAGATGGCTTGGCCTAGACGGATGGTATCTCCCACTTCAATAAAGGGAGGTTCATCAGGCCCTGATGCACGATAAAAGGTGCCGACCATTGGGGATGTGACCTCAACCCAATTTTTATCGATCGCAGCGGCAGCAGCTGCTGCTACCGTAGGGGCGACGGTTGGCACTGCGGCGACTGCAACAGGCGCAACAGCGGGAGCAACCGCTGTGCCTGAGGATAAACTGCCTTTGCGAATGGTCAATTCAAAGTCGCTGCTTTTGAGACTTAACTCTTCGATATCCGTTTGGTTGAGAATCGACAGCAGCTCACGAACCTGGTTGAGATCAAATTCCACAATTGCCTTCCTTACTCACGACCCAAATAGGAGTCGCTGCGGGTATCGATTTTGATGCGCTCTCCAATCGTGATGAAGAGTGGCACCATCACTTGGGCACCCGTCTCTACAATTGCAGGCTTGGTTCCGCCCGTGGCTGTGTCTCCCTTCAGGCCAGGATCTGTCTCGGTAATTTCGAGAACCACGGAGTTGGGCAGCTCTACTTCTAAAACCTGCTCTCCCCAACGGACGACGTTCACTTCCATCCCTTCTTTGAGATATTTAACGCGATCGCCAATTTGGGCTTTGGTGAGATTGGACTCTTCGTAGGTGTCCATGTCCATAAAGACATACTGCTCGCCTTCTTTATAAGTGTGCTGCATGACACTTTTTTCAAGGCTGGCCTGGGGGAGAGATTCCCCAGCGCGGAAGGTGCGTTCAATAACGCTACCTGTTTGGGCATTCTTAAGCTTGGTGCGGACAAAGGCAGCGCCCTTGCCGGGCTTGACATGGAGAAACTCCACCACCCGCCAAACTGAACCATCTAACTCAATAGTTACGCCGGATCGAAAGTCATTACTTGAAATCATGAAGCTTCTGCTTGGCAAGAACAATCGGCATCTCATTTTACCGTTGTTGGTGCGTTCCCGCACTGGGTACACGGTTCAAATTTTTCGGCTGGGTTTAGGGCTGGCAAATCTCAGATGCGTTGAGCGTCACTTTGCCATTACGCCTAAACGCGCTACAGTCACAACCAAGAGCGTTCATTGAATGCATATGGCAACTATCTGTCCAGCCTGTCTTTACCCTAATCCTGTTGAATCTACAGCCTGTACTCAATGCGGCAAACGATTAGACGATATTGAAACATGTACCGCCTGTCATTCGACGGTGTTTACGTTTTCGCGCTTTTGCTATCAGTGTGGGACTTCCGTTGCCCCTAGAGGACTGAGTGGACACCCTCGCGAAAATACGATGAACTTGGATCCCTCGACCAATATGTTGACGGGGAATATCCTTGACCAATCGGTGGATGAGGTGATGGCAACCACGTTTCATACCCCAGGGGTGCGATTGCTCCATCGTTCGACCAGCGTGTTTTATGATTTACCGCTGCTCATGAGTCCTATTACGATTGGCAAGCGCAGTGATACGTTTACCCCAGACCTAGACTTAAAGGATTTTCCAGAATCTGAGTTTATTTCTCGCAATCACGCTCAGATTTCTTTTTTGCCACAAAAGTTTTACATCGAAGATGTGGGCAGTAAAAATGGGACGGCCCTCAATGGTGTGCCATTACCGTCCGAGCAGCCCCAGACACTAGCCTTTGGCGATCAGATTTGTTTTGGGGGGTCTGAATCCTTTGCGTTTATTTTTATGAAAGACCAGCCCCTTAACCTAGAGCATCTGCGCATGATCTCTGGGCAAGATCGGGCCTTTGAGTTGGAGCTGCTGACGTCTTATCTAGAGTCGGTGACAGGGTTGCTCAAAAATCTTCAGCAGGTGATTGATTCCCGAGATTTTGCGGGAGTGAAGCCCTTGGCGAGCCAAGTTGCGATCGCCAGCTATAACGTGGGCGCTGATGTCATGAATTTATTGGCGAAGCAAATGGAAGATCAGGCGTTGCAAAAGGCAACCCCTTTGTGTAAGAAAACGCTGACCTCTATGCAAGACGGGTTGTTTCAGGTGGATCAGTTTGTCAAAGTCTTTTATCAAAACTGATCTTCTTGGGCTGGAAAATGGGTCTGAACCCAGGCGATCGCCCTATCCCGTGTTTGCATCACATCATCTAAGGTTGCCGCTAAAATCGCATCCAAAATGGTTTTAAACTCAGGCCCACGGCGATAGCCCAGCTCAATCAGATCTTTCCCGTTCAAAAGCGGTTTGACGGTTTGCCAATGGGTTAGGTAACGCCAGATTTGTTGTCGAAGAACAACATCGGCACACACGGCAAGCTCAATGAGCAGCGGCAAATCATAGGGTTTTAGGCATGTCACCACCTGACTGGGTGAACTCGGGTCTTTTAATGCCGCAAGTTGGGATTGGGCAGCCGTAAAAACCCTGAACCGAACTTGGGTGAGATCGGGCAGATGAAGTTGGGAGGCAACGGTAATCCGATCCGATCCTGATAAAGGGAGCAGCAGCAGTTCCAAAATTAAAAGCCAAGATGCAATGGACTTAGATTGTGGGTCAAAATCAGAGTGCCAACGGAGTGCGATGTTAACCCGTTTCCACCATTGGGAATCTAGGCTGAGTGCAGGATGCAGGCACTGGAGTGCGCCTAGATGGTGCATTAACTTAAGGGCTTCTGACCAGTTCGGCAGTTTAAAGATGTACTTGAGTTCGTTTTGAAGGCGCGCCTGAAGGGCGGGCGCTTTGCTGCCATTTTTAGTGATGTGTTGGTAAATCCCGCTGGCGATCGCATGACGAATATAGGCTTCTGTCTGGGGTTCTAGCGCAAACCCAAGGCGGGTGGCAAAGCGGACGGCCCGAAAAATCCGGGTGGGGTCTTCGATAAAGCTATTGGGATGGAGTACCCGAATTTGGTGGTGTTTGAGGTCTTCTAGGCCACCAAAAAAGTCTAAAAGTTCAGCGGATTCGCTGCGCTGGAGTCCCTGACGGGTGAGGCGAAGGGCCAAGGCATTGACGGTAAAGTCCCGCCGATACAAATCCTGGCGAATGGAGCTAGCGGTCACTTCTGGATTGGCGGCGGGATAGGGATAAAATTCGCTGCGGGCAGTGGCAATATCCACCGTAAAGGAGCCGATTTCTGGATCTTCGCGCCAGAGCAAAGATGCGGTTTGGAATTGCCCATAAACCTGAAGCTGAACTTCACGAAAGTGGGTTTGAAGCTGACGGGCTAACTCAACGCCTGCACCTTGGCTTTTTTGGGTATTTTCGCCATCTACCACCAGATCAAATTCCCGAAAGTTGATGGTGCCATCCTCCGGTGCTAGGAGTAAATCCCGCACGGCTCCACCTACCAGGTAAAGCTGCCAACCTTGGGATTGGGCAGCAGTGGCGGCGACAGCCAGGATCTCGCGCAGCTTGGGGGGCAGTGCCTGATCCAGCCGCTGGATAACGGAGCTACGCGGGGCGACCGTGGGAAAGTCTTGTTGATGGGCCTGTTTTAAGTGGTGAAGCTGTCGCAATAGATCGGTGCGGGTAACAATCCCCACAAGCTGCTGATCTCGCAAGACGGGCAGGCGACCAATATCGTAAGTCACCATCAGGGACTCAATCTCAGGCAATGTGGTTTCTGGATTGATGGTGCGCACAGGGGCGCTCATGTAGCCTTTGACGGGGGCATGCCCGAACCCATGATGAAGGGCAATATCCAAATCACGGCGAGACAAAATGCCCACCAGTTGACCGTCTGCATCCACCACTGATAGGCCAGAATGTCCGTAGCGCAAAAGAATCCGACGGGCTTGGTCAATGGAGGTTTCGGGCAAGATGGTGCGGACTGGAGAAGACATTACATCGGCGGCGATCGCCGGATGGGGCACTTGCGCGACCAACTCCGTCACCAACTGCTCTAGGACAGACACAGGATCACTGTGGGGTAGGGTGGCGGCGGCGGCTTGGGGATGTCCACCGCCGCCGAGGGGTTTGAGCAGTGCAGTCAAATCTACGCCATTGATCCGAGATCGACCAATAATAGTCAAGCGATCTTTCTGGGTGCTTTGGGTTTGATAGGCGTGTCCCAAAAGCAATGCATCACTTTCACTCAGCACCATCAGTTGTGAGGCTAAACTCGACAGCCCTTGAACATGATGAGCCGTTGAGATCAGCACCCAAGCAATTTTCTGACCGTGGACGGTCTGGGTCTGCATTTGGGAAAGTGCTTCCCCCAGTAGGCTTTGCAGTGCCGCCGAAAATCCTGGCTCAATGTAGGTGGCGATCGCCCGTTGGTTGGCCCCTTGTGCCATGAGCCAAGCCAGCGCTGCCGCATCCCGAGGGGTGGCCTGCTCGTAGGTGAGGGATCCTGTATCGACGTGGACACCCAAGGCCATGACCGTCGCTTCGGCTAAAGAGAGCGAAAGGCTTTTGCTGCGGAGATGTTCCACCATCAGTGTCGTGGTTGAACCCACCGCTTCAACTTGAACCGATTGCGCTGGAATATCACACTCCGCCTGGACATGGTGATCGTAGAGACGTACCTCCACCTGAGGTAGATCGAGCCATTCTGCCGCTGTGCCGAGGAGTTCTCTGCGCTGGGTATCAACCACGGTAATGGTGCGGAGTTGGGTGGGGGAGACGGAGCGCTGTTCAATTAGCGGGTATTCATCTCGATAGAGCGCCAAAAAATCCCGCACGGCTGGGTGCGTCCCGCCACAGAGGACAATGCGGGTACCGGGGTTGAGGCGGGTACAGCCCACGGCTGCGCCGAGAACGTCAAAATCTGCTGTGCGATGACATAAAACCACATCCATCGTTCATTTCCATCCAAAACGCCCTCAGTGGCTTCGATCCTCTTCAGCCTAGCGCAGTCAGGCTTCCCAAAGAATGGACGAGTTCCAATGGTCAAAATGTCAATTCTGCCCCAATCTTGTCATTCGTCTCAAAACAGACAAAACCACGATACGCCAAAAGCTTGGATCGCTTTTGCGGTAAAATTGGATTCGATTCCCTGCATCTGTTTAAACAGTCGCTGGATATCTTAAGAACTTGCTTTTATATAGACCCGCCGGTTGATTGGGAGAAAACAATGGTATTTATCTTTGACATAGCTTTGCTTGCCCTAGTGGTGCTGTCTTTCGTCCTGGTCGTAGGCGTTCCCGTTGCCTACGCATCTGGACAAAACTGGGATCAGTCCAAGCAGCTCATTTGGCTGGGTTCCTTTGTGTGGATCGGGCTTGTATTAGTTGTTGCTGCTCTCAATTTCTTAGTGGTCTAACGCTACACTAACAAAATAGGTGCAGCAGGTTAACGGGATGAAGCAGCATGAGCATTTCGCCGTGCTGGTTAATCTGTTGCAACCTTAATTCTCAAGACTATTAAATCATCACAAAGAATCGCCAATGGCTGTTTTTGAAGGAAATTTTGCCCACGCAGATACGCTGCGGCTGGCGTTTGTGATTGGTCGCTTTAACGACTTAGTGACCTCAAAGCTTTTGGCAGGCTGCCAAGACTGTCTTCTGCGCCACGGCGTAGATATAGAACCCAATGGTGCTCAGGTCGATTATGCCTGGGTTCCAGGTTGTTTTGAAATTCCGATGGTGGCGCGGCAATTGGCGCTCACTAATCGTTACGATGCTGTGATTTGTCTTGGCGCGGTCATTCGGGGCGGTACGCCTCATTTTGACTACGTCGCAGGAGAAGTCTCTAAGGGCATTGCAGCGACGGCGTTGCAAACGGGTGTTCCTATTATTTTTGGCGTGTTGACGGTGGATACCATGCAGCAAGCCCTAGAACGGGCGGGTATTAAGAGCAACAAGGGCTGGGATTACGGCATGAATGCCCTAGAAATGGCGAGTTTGATGAAGAGTCTGAAGGGTGGCGATCGCACCTTGAATGCAGGCGTTCCTAGTGCAATCAGCGCTGCGGTGCTTAATTCATGAAAAATAGGCGAAAACTTTGTAAGGGCGCACACGTAGGTAGCGCCCCTACGAGTTCATGGATTAGACCTGAGCAGTCATTGTCACTACGGCTTCAATGGATGTCCCAGGTTCAAGGTGCGTTAAATCTACGCCTGTGTTCATGGCATTGCGTTGGGATGTCCAAGGCTCTAGACACACAAAGGGTTTTCCTTCTACTGTCCACACCACTAGGGTGGTAAAAATTTTGTCGCAGGTTAGCTCAATGGTGCGATCGCCCTTCATCGCAGAGGTTTGAGCGGTCACTGGAAACAGCGCAATATCCAGTTCTGGCACATTAAGATCCACCTCTCCGGTGAACGGAAGGGTCTGCTTCGCCACGTTGTCATCTTTCTGCGTAGCGGGCAGATCAAAGGTCAGATTAGATTTATTGGCCACCGCAAAGTAGGGGTGGAACCCCAAGGCAAAGGGCATGGTTTGGGTGCTGCGATTGGTGACGTGTGATCGCACTTCTAAGGTCTCGCCCTTAAGGGTATAGGTGATCTTAAACAAAAATTCAAAGGGATAAACCGCCAAGGTCTCAGGCGTACTTTCCAAAGCAACTTCTAGGGACGTGGCAGTGTGGTTAACCACAGCCCAGGGCAAATTTCTGGCAAATCCGTGCTGAACCAGCTCATAGGTCTGATCCCCAACGGTATAGGTGTTGTTGGGCAAGTTTCCGCAAATGGGAAACAGGATAGGATTGCCCCCCCGCACGCTCAAAGCGGGATCCAGAAGGCGTTCTTCGTCGAGGTAAAAGATTTCTTGCCCATTAATGTTCCAGCGGATTACGATTCCGCCGCGATGGGGCAAAGCCTCCACATAGGCAGTCTGGGTTTCGTTTTCAATCCGTACAGCAGAATTCGTCATCGTTCAAAACCACTCGACTCGCTTAGTTTAGCCGTAGCGTGGGCAACAAAAACGCCAAGCCTCAAAAAGCTTGGCGTCCAGTTCCCCCCATTCACAATGGATTGATTCGTCATTTAGATCGCCCCTCAGGGCTTTGTGTTACCCGACCGCACGGTTAAAGAGTGTATCGAGATACACCCTAGCCGCACGGCGATCGCAGTCCCCGTTCTGCATCAAAAAAAGCGAGAGTGAAGCGGCAAAAACCCGATCTTGATCCCAGTCTGGGTGAGACTCTAAATAGCCTTTGAGGGTTTCGTGCAGCTCTTCTGGAATTTCAGCCAAGATACTGACGGTTGAAATCATGAGCGTTTGTGTTGTGAGTGAAGGGTACAGTCAGAAGAAATAGCCCAAGGTGAGTAAAACGTTACTACAAGGCCAAAATTGGATGCCGACCAAAAACTAGGCTCATCCGCCCTCCTAAGAGAGTGGATAAACTTTGGGCCAGTCACCAGCAGTGTACGGCTATCCCCTTGTCGCCCTATTCTGCGGTATGGGGGGGGAGGGTTGTCAATGGGGTGGGAACCCAGTTTGGATTCGGGCAAATGGTTTTTGGGGAACGAGACATCAATGCTTTGAACCCTTCTTGAGGAAATATCGCCAAATTGGGATGTGGAGAGTGGGTAATCTAAAAGTTATCCACAGGATCTGGCTTCGTGCCTTAACCTACTGTGAACCGCTGTGGATAACTCACTAAAATCTGTGGATAACTTTCCCAAAGGCTGTGGAAAACCTGTGGATAACTTTGGGAAATCAAGATTCATTAGAATTATTGGCCTTAGGGACAAAGGTCATTAATTCTTGATATGGTTAAGCCGCTTAAACTCCTTAAACTCACAGAAAACCCATGAAATAATAGGATTTAGCCATTTTTTGAGGATCTAGGATTTCCCGTGGATTTTGAGGAGCATGGGTTGAATCTAGGAAGAACAAGCTACGCTGTAGTCAGAATTTAGGGTTCAGTCTCCCAAAGGTGAGTCGAGTATATGGCGCTTCAAGACTTTGGCTTAATTGGTTTGGCTGTCATGGGCGAGAACTTAGCCCTCAACATCGAACGCAACGGATTTTCAATGGCGGTTTATAACCGCACCGATACGCGAACAAAAGAATTTATGGCGGAGCGCGCCCAGGGTCGTAACTTTAAGGCGACGTTTACCCCTGAAGAGTTTGTTGCATCTCTGAGCAGTCCCCGCCGAATTTTGATCATGGTGAAGGCAGGTGCGCCCGTCGATGCGGTGATTGCGCAGCTCAAGCCGATGTTAGATCCAGGCGACATTTTGATTGATGGGGGTAATTCTCTCTTCGACGACACCGTTCGCAGAACCCAGGAATTAGAGGCGGTCGGGCTTCGATTTGTGGGTATGGGTGTAAGTGGGGGAGAAGAAGGTGCCCTCAATGGCCCTAGCTTGATGCCTGGTGGAACGAAAGAGGCCTATGAGTTCCTGGAGCCTATCTTGGTCAAGATCGCGGCTCAGGTAGACGATAGTCCCTGTGTGACCTACATCGGGCCAGGGGGAGCCGGACACTACGTCAAAATGGTGCACAACGGCATCGAGTATGGCGATATGCAGCTCATTGCCGAAGCCTACGATTTGCTCAAAAATGTGGCGGGGTTAGATCATGCCCAGCTCCATCAGGTCTTTTCAGATTGGAACAAGACGGACGAGTTGAACTCATTTTTGATTGAAATTACGGCTCAAATCTTCAGCTACATCGATCCCGATACTCAAAAAGCATTGGTGGAATTGGTGTTAGATGAAGCCGGCCAAAAAGGCACCGGACGCTGGACGGTCATGAGCGCCCTAGAACTGGGCGTCCCGATTCCTACCATCATTGCCGCTGTGAATGCTCGGATTGCGTCTTCCCATCGTGCAGAGCGCTTGGTCGCGGCCCAGCAGCTTCAAGGTCCAACAGTTCCCTTCACGGGAGATGTGGCTGCGTTTACGAACAAGGTGCGAGATGCACTCTACTGCTCTAAAATTTGCTCCTATGCCCAAGGCATGGCGCTCTTGAGTGCCGCCTCTAAAGGCATGGAGTTTAACCTTAACCTCAGCGAAATTTCGCGGATTTGGAAGGGTGGCTGCATTATTCGGGCGGGCTTCTTAGACAAGATTAAGAAAGCCTTTGCCGATGAGCCTGCGCTGTCTAATCTTTTGCTGGCCCCTGAGTTTAAGCAAACGATTCTAGATCGCCAAACCGCATGGAGAGAAGTGATTGCGACAGCAGCGACGATGGGTATTCCAGTCCCTGCCTTCAGCGCATCCTTGGATTACTTTGATTCCTTCCGCCGCGATCGCCTTCCTCAAAACCTCACCCAGGCCCAGCGCGATCTCTTCGGTGCCCACACCTACCAACGCATTGACCGCGAAGGCACGTTCCACACCGAGTGGCAGGAAGTGAAAGAAGCTAAGGCGTAGTATTTTGTAGGGGGCGCACATACCTTGCGCCCCCTACATTTTTAGCGCACCAAAAAACGCCGAACCGCCATAAAACTGCCGCTCAATCCCACAAAACTCCCAAACGCCACCAGCGTCAGAGGCAATAAAACGCCCTGTGCTGTAGTGAGCTGAAGATTCTGAGCTAGAGATTGCAGAAACACAGGTTGAGAAACCAAAAGCTGCGCCATAAAGTGACGGGCGATCGCCATAAACCCAATCGCCAGACCACTGCCGAGTAGCCCAAAGGTCAACCCCTGAAACAAAAACGGCAGATAGATCCAAATCGTCGTTGCACCCACCAACTGCATCACCTCAATTTCTTGCTGGCGCGTCACCACAATCAATCGAATTGTTGTGTTAATTACCGCCAAAGCCGTGAGGGTTAGAAGCCCAATCACCCCCCAGCCCATCCAACCGATCCCCTGATTGAGCTGGATAAGATTTTGCATTACCTCATTGAGGTAAGACACCTGCTCAATTTCTGGAAAACCAGCCAGCATCTGCGCCAACTTGGGAACCTGTTGCCCACTACGCGCCCGAATTTTAAGCTGATCCACTAGCGGGTTTTGTCCAAGGGCATCCGTCGCACCCTGAAGATCCGTTGCACCCAAGTCAGCCACTAGCCGCTTCCAGGCATCAGCGCGGGGGAGAAGCTGTACAGATGCAATATCTGGTAGTTGCCCAAGCTGCTTTTGAAGCGTCTCCCCCGAGAGGTTAGGGTGCAGATAAGCTGAAATCTCGAGCTGGGAACCCATATTCTGGAGCAACCCGTTCACCTGCCAACTGGTTTGAAGGCTGATCCCAAACAAAAACAGCAACACAGTGACGGTACTAATGGCGGCCCAGTTCATCCAGCCACCGCGCTGAAGACCCCGCCATGTTTCTTGGGCCAGGTATTGACCTTGAGTGAACGTGACTTTAAAGGCAGGGGGAATTGCTGAAATAGAGCGTCGCATTAGGCATCAGATCCAGGGGTATTAATCATTTTAAGCTGACCGTTTTGCAATTTTGCCACAGGAGCCTGCCCCATGCGAATCAGGTGGAGGTCATGGGTGGTGACAACCACTGTAATACCAAGGCTATTCAGCTTTTTGAGAATACTGAGTACTTGAAGAGAATTATCTTGATCCAGGTTACCTGTGGGTTCATCTGCCAACAGCAAACGCGGGGAGCCAACGATCGCCCTCGCAATACTAGCCCGCTGTTGTTCACCCCCAGAGAGTTGAGTGGGAAAACAATCCGCTTTGTTTTGGAGACCGACCAGTTTTAGGGTGGGGTTAAGACGGCGCTGAATTTCGTCCTGGGGGACACCCTGGGACTTCAGCACAAAGGCCACATTTTCAGCCACCGTCCAGCGGGGAATCAGCTTATAGTCTTGAAACACCACGCCCAGACGACGGCGCAGCATCGAAAGCCGATGACCGCTCAAGTTGGTAACATTTTGACCACCCACCCGTACCTCGCCTCGGTCAGGACGCTCTGCGCCGTAGACCAGCTTCATTAAGGTCGATTTACCTGCCCCCGAAGGCCCTGTGATAAACAAAAAATCGCCCTGTTTTACCACAAAGTTCAGATTACGAAGGCTGAAGCCCGTGTCTCGGTAGCTTTTCGTCACATCCCGTAAATGGATGGCATAGGCCGTGGATGCAGCGGCAGCAGTGGATGCAGCAGCAGCGTCAGGGCGAGAATGCTCAGCCTGCATAGAGATGGATTGGGGTAATACAAGATGATTCATGATGCTATCGCCTAAACTTTGCCAAAATTGATCGCCATGCAAACTGAGGGAGTGCTAACATTCTTCGCCACCGCCAAGGCTCTTGGTACAGTCGATAGAGCCACTCTAGATGATTGTCCGCCAACCAAGCGGGTGCCCGCTGTTTGCGATCAGCCCAGATATCAAAGCTGCCACCCACGCCAATCCAGACGGCATCAGGCACAATATGGCGGTGCTTTGCAATCCAGTACTCCTGACGGGGTACGCCCAGGCCCACACAGATGATTTGGGGCTGTAATGTCCGCAACTGCTCTAAAAACAATGGCGTATCAGCCTCGCTCAAAAAGCCATTCTGGGTGCCAATGATGTTGAGACGGGGATAGCGATCGCAGAGTTTTTCGCCTGCTTGGGCCGCCACGTCTGGGGAACCGCCATAAAAAAAGACAGACCAGGGTTGTGGCTGCTGGGCAGAAGCCCGCAATAGCCCCTCCGTCAGCTCAATGCCAGGGCATCGCCGCACTGATTGACCGTGGAGCTTCAGATACAGCACAATCCCCGAACCATCTGGAATGACCAAGTTAGCCTGATGGATAATGTCAGCCAAGGCAGGGGATTGCTCAGCCTGCATGGTCATTTCGGCATTGATCGTGACCACATGGGTGCCCTGACGGTGGGTCAAACGGTCTGACAGCCAGGGAATGTAGTCTGGCAGCAGATGGACTGGAAATCCTAAGACCTTAAAGGACTGGGGATCACGGGGTAAATGGGTATCGGAATTAGAGGTCACGGATCTCATAGGACGGCAGAATATTTACTGCCAGTGTAAGCGTATAGTACCCAGCCCAGACTATACCTGTACTATTTTGTTCAAAATTTCTGCGATCCCGTTCAGGATAAACCCATCGATTTAGGGTACAAGTTACTGCAATTCTGAGTCAGAATCCATCGAGGCTTTTACGCAGGGGTCTCTAACCCATTAGGGAATATTGTCCCTTTCAAACATGCATTTTGGAAATTTGCGCCAGTTATCGTCGCTTTAATTAAAGATGCACGACATAAGTTTGATTTACGCAAGTTAGCTTCGGTTAGATTTGCGCCATCCAGTTGAGCTTCAATTAAATTACTGCCTTCAAAGTTGACTTTGGAGAGGTTGGCCTGATTAAAGGTTACTCGCATCAAGTTTGCTTGTAAAAAGTCGGCTTCACGCCCTTCAATGCCGTTAAGGGTAGCATTGGCTAAGTTGGCACGGCGCACAATGGCTTGAGTCAAATTTGCACCCGAGAAATTTGCACCCGAAAGTCCAGTTCTGTAAAGGTCTGTGCCTTGCAAGCAGGCTCTCTGAAGCGATGCCTCATCCAAACTCGCTTCAATCAGGTCAGCAAGGTGTAAATTGGCTTCATTTAAACAAGCACGGCGAAGATTCGCATTTCTAAGATCACTGCATTCTAAATTGGTGCCCGTCAAATTGACATTACTGAAATTGACATACTGTAGGCTAATACCGCTGAGATCGGCACCGGATAAGTCTGGCCGAACCGCTAGATTTTGGATGCGCCAGTCATTCCATTCTTCAACACCCCGTTGGAGGATGTTGATCTGCTCAATATTTGCCATTGCAGTATGTATGAATTGCGGGATATCGCAATAAAAAAGTCACCTACAGTTAAGGTGCCCTGAATGATCGCTGTTGCCTTCTTTTAGCGCAGATCTTTTTTGGACGCGATGACATTAATGGGCCGCGATCAGCTCAGTAAGCTTGGCGCGAACCGCCTGAATATCTTTCCACATCAGCCATTTAGGGCTATTCGGTTCTTTGGAGGGGTTTCTCAGCAGATAGGCAGGATGAAAAATAGGCATACAAAGATAGCCTTGCCAATCCATCCACTGGCCCCGAATTTTTGTAATCCCCCGCTTATCTCCGGTCAGACCCCTCACCGCAGTTGCGCCTGTGAGTAAAATAATTTTGGGGTTGACGATGCGGATTTGCTCGAGCAGGTAGGGCTTACAGGCTTCCGATTCGTCCGGTGTTGGGGTGCGGTTGTCAGGGGGACGGCATTTGACGATATTGCAGATATAAACGTCTGTCTCAGAATTAAAATGTACAGATTCTAGAATTTTTTCTAGCAACTGCCCAGAACGACCCACAAAGGGGAGTCCCTGTTCATCTTCATTTTGACCTGGCCCTTCTCCAATAATCATGACGTTGGCGCTGGGGTTGCCCCGCCCAATCACGGCGTTGGTTCGGCTTTGGCTAAGGGCACAGCGATCGCAACTGGAGCAGTGGGGCACCATTTCCTGGATGGAGGCATAGGTTCCCGCTGGAATCGGAACTTGAGCGCTAGTCGGAATAAGGGCTGCGTCAAAATCTGTGGGTGCAGCCGTTGGGGTTGGCTGGGCCAAATTAAATAAATTGGTTTGCTCTTCGGGGGACATGGCGGTTGCCTAAGCGTTTTCGAGAATGGGGTGTGTGTCGTTGGCTATTCTGGCGCTTTGCTAGCGGATGCTTGGTGCATCGCGGACGCTTGGTGCGAAGCTATCGCCTGTTGCAGCCGTGGCAGCAGCGCCTCTATGTAGTGAGGCCAGCCCACCACAATAGACTGATGATGGGCGAGGGTGTCTGGGTTAAGGGCATCTAAAGAAAACCCGAGCGGATTGCCTTCGAGGTCACAGCATAGGAGTCCCGCACATTTTGCCAAAGCTAAAGGGCCAATGGTATCCCACAGCTTAACGCGACCATTGAGGTAGAGGTAAAGTCCTGCCCGTCCCTGAATCACCTCCAGCACCTTCAGGCCAAAGCTGCCGAGGGTATAAAACTGAGCTTCGGGGATGGCGGCTTGGATGGCAGCGCCGTATTGCTGCTGATCGCGATCGCCCAGCAGCATGGGGCAATACGCTGCCCTAGGGCCAGGGGTGGTCGTGGGGATTAAAGGTTGGGCGGGTTCCAGGCCATTGGCGGTAAACAAGCCCCAATTAGAACCACCATAGAACAACTGACCCGATTCTGGACGCAAAATCCATCCGGCGATCGGCTGGGCGTTTTGCAACAGCCCCACCATAATGGCGTAGTCGGGACGGCGATTAATAAAATCTTCGGTGCCATCGATGGGGTCAATCAACCACAGCCGCGAGAACCCTTCCCGAATATTTTGAATCGATGCCGCATTTTCTTCTGTAATCACGCCATCTTCAGGAAACCAAGCCTGAAACGTTCCGGCTAACTGGCGATCGAGAGTACGGTCGATCTCTGTCACAAAGTCTTCTGGCCCTTTCTGCTCCACCGTAAAAGACTGGCAGGCCATTTCTTTTGCCCATGCACCTGCCTCAAAGAGGGTAGTCTGGATTTTTAGAAACGGTAGGGAAGAGGACATGGAGATTACGTTAGGCGCAGATTAGAACAATGGGAAATGCACAGCTTGCTGCATCATTACTTCAGATCCAATAGCCCACTGTCTTTGAGCTTGGGATTAAACCGAAGGGCTTCTTTTACACCCCGTTCCGTCAGCAGCGTCAAAATATCTTGCTCAATACGGCGGGCCGCTTGCTTGAGAATCTTCAGGTGTTGCTGATCGTCCAGTTGTGGGTCATTATACTGGGCCAATTCTTCCGGCTGCATTTTACTTTTTACATCAATGGGCTGCTCCCACAGGTCAGCAGCGTCACCATTGCCGATAGGAATGGCCTGATTTTCTTCAATCCAGGCTGCTTTGATGCTTTCTAGCAACGTGCGATTAGGGCGCTCTACCGTTGTCACCTTGATGGAATAACACTGTTGAGGCTGCCGGACAATATGCTGCTTCAGGCTCAGGGAAACATCCCGTGAATAGCCAATATAGGCCAAGACTTGTTCTTGGTTATAGATGGCATAGACGCCAATTTGGCCCTCAAACTGAGCGGGGAGCTGACCGTCTCCATCAATATAGGGAAAATCGGCTAATTGGGTTAAAGCGGGACACTCGGATGGAGCCTGCATAGCCTCAGGGGGATTCAACTTCCCTAGTATGCATCACTCTCGGTGCCCAAGGGCAGAAAAATGGTCAAGACTTCGCCCTGAAGGTGTTGACGCACGGTGAGCTTGCCACCCAATGCCTGAAAGAGATGCTTGGTTGCGGCCAAACTCAGGCTGACGCCTCCAGTTTCGGGCTGGAACATCAGGAGCTGCCCAACGGCTTTCATCATGGGGGATTCAGCACCTTCATCTGGCTGGTTTTGATCCGGCTGGGTCTGAAGCTGGAGCTTCAGTTGAGAGCCAGCCAAATCGACCTGAAGGTTAATATGGCTGCCGACGGAAAGGCTATTGCTGAGGTATTCCATCAACCCCGTCAGCACTTGGTTCAGCAAATGGGGATCGCGGATGGCAACTTCAGGGAGGCGTTTGGGGGTTGTAACTTGAAGTGTCAAACCCCGACGGGCGGCGTGGGCCTGCCAACGGGTGAGGTTTTCAGTCAAGAGTTCTTGGAGCGCAATGGGTGTGAGGTGGGTGGGCAGGGGCTGACAGTCCGCATGGGTCAGCTCCATCGCCCGAAAAATGAGGCCAAACCGATCAATTTGACCGATACATTCGCGCTGGATGGCTTCAAGGCGTTGGATAACGTCTTTGGGCAGATCGATTCTCCGCAGCAGCAGACGGGTGAGGGTCTGAATGGTGGTTAAGGGGGTACGGACTTCATGGGCCAGTACTTTGAGCAGTTCTACGTCTCGATCTGGTTCATCTGCGTCAGGCTCTTCAGAGGGGGTGGCTGATGCTACGTTTTCGGTTTGGTGATGAACATGGTTAAAGGATGAGGACTTCCACCCATTTGATCCTGGCGTCTGAATCCGATTGGAGCTGGAGTGGGAATTTTGGGCCAGCAGTGCCTGACTAAAGCCCATGGGAATTCGATAGTCTGGGGCTATAGTGGGAAACCGCGATCGCCACTGACCAATCAGTGCAGCTTGGGCAGGCCGTCCCAGCCGCTCAATTCTGAACTGCAATGCAATCCAGATCCGCTCAACGGTGGCGGGATTAAAGGAAAAATTCAGGGCGAGGTTGCCCTCAGTGTCACAGCCTAAAATGGCAACCCAGCAAAACTGGGCGGTTTGGATTAAACAAAATTGCTCATGGGCCAGAGTATCCCCCGCCAAAATGGGGAGGGTGGGCAGGAGCACTTCAAGGGACTCTGAGCAAGAGGCGGGGGGAAGCTTAAAATGAACCCTTTGACGGTCAGCGGTAAAAATCCAGGTTTTTAAGTGGGCCAGAATTGCCAGGTCGCTAAACACAGGGGCAGGGCTACAAAAAACGACACCCTGCTGGTTACAGACCTCCGTGGCAGATTGCGATATTTCTGGTGTGCTGGGATTGAGGATGGTTTGTTTGAGAGTGGTTTGCTTGAGCAGTTGGGTCATGGCGGCGATCGCCATCCGCCACGCATTCTGTGCCGCTTCTAAGGTCAACGCCTGGGCATCTCCAGCGCCAGAAACCTGAGGTTCTAGCGCCATAAATAAGTGGGTCAGCGTTGGCAACTGGTCAAACACCCGTTCTTTTACCTGCTGCGTAAAGCGGTTTGAATCAACGATCGTCCTCATCATTATTGCGCCGTTTGGCCGAGATAAAGGGCTGCACAACTCGAGAATAGCGGTTTTATCGGGCGACACACAGGCGCAAAACCGAACCTTTGCAGGTCGGATTTCCCGTTTGGATGGAACGGTAGGTGAGCACACGCCATCATCGGTCGTTGATTTCATGGCGCACTCTTGACTAGGATGGGCAGACGAAGCTGGATATCTAACTATTGCCGTGAATTCCGAATC
Source organism: Acaryochloridaceae cyanobacterium OTE_25_metabat_464 (assembly GCA_031362245.1). GTDB lineage: Bacteria > Cyanobacteriota > Cyanobacteriia > Thermosynechococcales > Thermosynechococcaceae > JAAURS01. The sequence goes on from JANLSD010000346.1 coordinate 31,634, forward strand.
GCCCCTCTCCTCCGTCTCCCCCTGGATCTACCCAATGATTGCGTTAGGCAATCGTGTTCTCCAGCGCACTTTCTTTGGCCCACTCATTGTTCAAGGCCGCGAACATTTGCCCCTGCACGGCCCAGCGGTGCTGGCGATTAAACATTACAGTCGTTGGGATCCATTGGTCATTGCCCAGCTTCAGCCCAAGGCCATTCGTTTTATGTCCAATGCCAACCAGTTCAGTGGCATCCAGGGCTGGGTGATTCGTCGGTGTGGCTCCTTTCCCATTGACTTAGCCAGACCTCAAAAATCCAGCATCAAGCACATGCTTGATCTGCTGCACCAGGGCGAGATAGTGGGGATCTTCCCCGAGGGGGGCATTGTGCGCGACCAACCCCTACGATCACTCAAACCGGGCACCGCTCGTCTGATCCTACAGGCGGAGTCCTCCGCCCCCCGGCCCATTGCGATCCCCATTACACCCATTGCGATTCGCTATGTGCATGAAGCCCAGTGGGGTGCAACGGTTTATGTTGACATTTCTCCAGCCTTCTCCAGTCAAGATTTTGAGGCCAACTCTGATAAAGTGAGAGCCGCCCAAATGACCCAGCATTTAGAGGCGGTATTGCGCGATCGCCTTCAGTCTTTGGCTCAGATCCACAATAAATAAAAAGTCGTCAAACCGAAACGTTAAGATAAGCAAACACAGTCTGCTTGGTTCACAACTCACGTTTTAGGAAGAATTCATGCCGGTTTTATTGGCGATCGCAGTCTTGGCGCTGTTAATCGTGGTGCATGAGTCAGGGCATTTCCTGGCTGCGCGTGCCCAAGGCATCCATGTCACTCGGTTTTCGATTGGGTTTGGCCCAGTGCTGTGGAAGTACCAAGGCCCACAAACGGAATATGCCCTCAGAGCGATTCCCTTGGGCGGCTATGTGGCCTTCCCCGACGATGAAGACGAAGAACACGACATCGCCGCTGACGATCCGGCCTTGATGAAAAATCGTCCCATTTTGGATCGGGCAATTGTGATTAGCGCTGGCGTCATTGCCAATCTAATTTTTGCCTATATGCTCATCTTTGCTCAGCTTGGCTGGCAAGGCATCCCAAACCCAGTCCTAGCACCAGGAATCGCTGTGGTACAGCTTGTGCCAGACAGCAGCGCGGCAGCGAAAGCGGGCGTGTTAGCCGGTGATATTGTGCTTTCGGTGAATGGTCAGACCCTGGAAACAGGAGAAACTGCCGTTGCAACCTTTCAGAATCAGGTGAAGCAAAGCGTTAATCAGCCCTTAACCTTAAACATTCAGCGGGGAACCGAAGCCCTCACCCTCAGCGTTACGCCCCAAATCAGCAAAGACAATGAGCCTCTGATTGGCATCCGTTTAGCGCCCAATGCAAAGCTAAATCGCGTTAAAACGCTGTCTCCGCTCAAGCTGCTGAGCGCTGCCTCCGCAGAATTTCAAAACCTATTGCTCTTAACCGTGGGCGGTTTTGGTCAGCTCATTAGCAATTTCCAGAATGCGGCGAGCCAAGTGTCAGGGCCTGTCGCCATTGTCAAAATTGGGGCAGATATTGCCCGCACCGATGTGAGCCGTCTGCTTCAGTTTGGGGCACTCATTAGCATCAACCTCGCCGTGATCAATATCCTGCCGTTGCCTGCCTTAGATGGTGGACAGCTTGTCTTTCTGCTGTTTGAAGGCATCTTTAGAAAGCCGCTCCCCGCAGCAATCCAACAGGGCGTAATGCAGACAGGTTTATTCCTGTTGCTAGGTCTAGGGGTTCTGCTGATTGCGCGAGATACCGTTAACCTGTTTTAGGGTTTAATTTTGGACTCATGCCACGAAAACCCTCTGCCAAACAGCAGCGCACCCTCGAAATCCTCAGTCGCCTCACGCGGCTCTACCCCGATGCCACATGCAGCCTCGATTATGAAACCCCCGTTCAGCTCCTAATTGCCACCATCCTTTCGGCACAATGTACGGATGAACGGGTAAATATGGTAACTCCGGCCCTGTTCGAGCGCTTTCCCGATGCAGAAGCGATCGCCGCTGCCCCCCTAGAGACCCTTGAGCAACTCGTCCACTCCACCGGGTTCTATCGCAACAAAGCGCGCAATATCCAAGCCGCCTGTCACAAAATCATGACAGAGTTTGAGGGCGAAGTCCCCAACTCAATGGCACAGCTCCTAACCCTGCCAGGGGTGGCCCGCAAAACCTCCAACGTCGTCCTGGCCCACGCTTACGGGATCAATGCAGGCGTAACGGTTGACACCCATGTCAAGCGTCTTAGCTATCGCCTAGGGATCACGAAACAAACCGATCCTGTAAAGGTAGAGAAGGACTTGATGAAGCTCCTGCCTCAAGCCGACTGGGAGAACTGGTCGATTCGACTGATCTACCACGGGCGGGCGGTCTGTATGGCACGGAAACCGGAGTGCGATCGCTGTGAACTGGCGGATTTGTGCCTCTCATCCGGTACCGCAGCAGCAAGCCCCACAAAATCTAGATCACGCAGCGCAAAAGAAAAGTAGACCTATTCGCCAAAAATTAGCTACTATAAAAGATGCTGTCTTCAATTATTTGCCCTTACTGTAGAAATCCATGGCTAAAAAGAGCATGATCGAGCGTGAGAAAAAGCGCCAGAGAATAGTCGCTAAATACGCTGTCAAAAGAGCTGCGCTCAAAGAGCAATTCGCCAGCGCCGAAACCCAAGAAGAAAAAATGGATCTCCATCGCCAGATCCAGCGCCTTCCCCGAAACAGCGCACAATGCCGCGTCCGTAACCGCTGCTGGGTAACGGGTCGCTCCAGAGGCTTTTACCGTGACTTTGGCCTATCCCGCCACGTCCTGCGCGAAATGGCCCACGAAGGCTTGCTCCCAGGCGTCACAAAATCGAGCTGGTAAATTTAGCTCGTTGTTTAATCAAAAAAGAGTGAGGATTGCCCTCACTCTTTTTTATAGTGCCAAATCCAAGATTGAGGGTTGAGCGGCTTGTCCTGACGTGTCCTGAGCTTGCCGTTGGCGTAGCCTCGCCGCTGGCGATAGGGAGCCGAAACCCGCCACCACTAACCCGGACAGCAGGGTGTGATGCCTAAAAAGTGTGTGAGCAACAGATCGCTCACCGCATTCGCCACCGCAAACTCGCTGTAGAAGCTTTTAGAAAAATCAAACCCCTGCATCTCAGTCAAAATTGCCATTAGGAGGGAACCCACATCATCCTCCCCCTCCATGCGTTGCCGCTTATAAACACTGGCAGCTCGTTGGGCAATGACATCATTGACAGGTTCTGGCAAAAACTCTTCATTGAGCCAGATCTGTAGCGCCTCCTGTAGCCACACAGATTCCCCCTGAGGATCTGTACTCGGGGGGAGTGTGATAGGTTGGATTGGTTCAGTCATTTACCATCCTCCAGCGTTTTGCCAAAACATTTACTTTAGCCATTTCTAGCATCAAGTCTTGGGATCAAGTTCTACCTCAAGTTTAAAACCTTTGGTAGCAATTGACTAAGGCTGCTTCTTGGGACTATTGGTTTTAGGTTGTCTCAGGTGAATCCGACCATTCTTAATCACCCGCATCATTTCACCGAGCTGCTGCTCTAAATCAGTCAGCACACGATCAGCATACTGATCAGATTCTTGGTGAATATGGGCTTGCTCTTGAAGGGCATTCTGACGCATCCCATCTATGTCCTGCTGCGTTTGACGGCGCACGCGCTCCATTTCTGAGATATTCTTACGTCGAATATCTTCAATTTCTTGCTGAATTTGAGTGCGAAGCTGTTGGGCCTCCACTTCAGCCTGTTGAATAATCGTCTGTTCATCCGCAATTTGAGCAGCACGCTGTTCTGCGGACTTAATAATTTCCTGGGCGTATTGCTTTGCCCGCGCAATAATTTCTTCGCGCTGGTTCAATACTTTTTCGGCAATGCGAATGGTCTCAGGAATACTATTTTGGACAGCAGTGAGCTGAAGCAAAAGTTCTTCCTCGCTGAGGAATGTACGGCCCGTTAACGGTACTTTTACACCATCCAGAATGATCATTTCCTCAAGTTTTTCGAGCTGCTGTTGAAGCTCTAGTCCTTGGTTGTTTCGGGTGGCGTTCTGTGAATATCCGTTTTCGAGGTCGGATCCATTCCCATTGGAGTGGGTTTCAATACTGAAGGAGGAGTCTTGGCGTAACATCTCTCTAACTCAACGGCTACGTTTTGTGGAACAAGATGGGCGACGGGGCCACCAAACTTAGCGATTTCTTTAACTAGGCTACTGCTTAAAAAACTGTATTCGTTTGAAGTCGCTAAGAACACTGTTTCGGTGGTTTGAGAAAGGCTCTTATTGGTGTGAGCCATCTGTAATTCATACTCGAAGTCCGAGAGAACCCGTAACCCACGAATCAGAACCTTAGCATGACGGCTTTTGGCATAGGCCACCGTCAAGGTATCAAAACAGTCAATTTCAATGTTCGTTAAATGTTGGGTACATTCACGAACTTGGTGCATTCGCAGCTGCACTGTAAATAAGGAGTTCTTATTTGGGTTTAGTGCAACTGCGACAATCAACCGCTCGTATAAGCGTGCGGCGCGCTCGATTAAATCGAGATGCCCCAGTGTAACCGGATCAAAGCTACCGGGGTAGATGGCAATCATGATTCAGACGAGGTATGCAGGCGATTATAGTCTATTCTTTCGAGGTCAACCGAAACAAATGATTAATTTAGCAAACTAATGTCCCGATCTTGCAAATGGATGGGAACTTGCTAATCAGGCCGAAAATATGGCAAAAAATCAATTTCCCTAGCATTCATTGGCTTTTACGAGGTCTGAAGCGGTATTTAGAATGGCTTTGGTCATAACTTGGTCGGCATTTTTATGGAAATACTGATTTGTTTTTTTGATGTAAATCTGGGGGCGAAATAATCTTGCCAGAGGATTTTTTAAAAATGTAGATCGGGTGTTGGTCGGGAGTGGAGACGATGGCGATAGCTGCGCTCCAAGAGTACGCTGCGCTCCCTATTGCTTAACTAGCCCCCTCGCTAGCTTCCGGCTTGAGCAACGGAAATGCAATCACATCACGGATGCTCGGCGAATCCGTGAGCACCATGACGAGCCGATCAATCCCGATCCCGAGGCCACCTGTTGGAGGCATGCCATACTCCAAGGCCGTCAAGAAATCTTCGTCTACACCTTGGGCCTCCAGATCGCCTGCTGCTTTTCGGGCAGACTGTGCTTCCATCCGCTGACGCTGATCGATGGGATCGGTTAACTCAGAGAAGCTATTGGCAGTTTCTCGGCCCACTATAAATAATTCAAACCGTTCCACCAGTCCAGGCTTAGAGCGGTGAGGCTTTGCCAGGGGCGAAATTTCGACGGGATAATCCAGAACAAAGGTGGGCTGGATTAAAGTGGTTTCTACTTTTTGCTCAAAGGCAGCATTGAGAATATGCCCGATGGTGGTGCACTCTTCGACCCCACCGATCCCCGCTGCTTTTGCTGCTGCTTTTGCTGCGTCAAGATCGCTAAACGCTGCAAAATCCACACCCGTCGCCTCCTGCACGACATCATGCATCGTTACCCGTCGCCAAGGTGGAGTGAGATCGATGGGTTCGCCTTGATAGGTCACTTCCAGGGTTCCTAAGGCGGCCTGTGCCGCCTCGGTCACAAGGGCTTCGGTGAGGGCCATCATGTCGTGGTAGTCGGCATAGGCTTGGTAGACCTCTATGGAGGTGAATTCTGGGTTGTGGCGGGTGGAGATGCCCTCGTTACGAAAAATTCGTCCCATTTCAAAGACTTTTTCAAAACCACCTACAATCAGCCGTTTGAGATGGAGTTCTGTGGCAATGCGGAGGTATAGCTCCATCTCAAGGGTGTTGTGATAGGTAACAAAGGGCCGTGCATCAGCTCCCCCTGGGTCGGATTGAAGCACAGGGGTTTCGATTTCGATGAAGCCTTCCTGGTCAAGGTAGCGACGAATAGCGGCGGTAATGAGGGCGCGACGACGAAAGGTTTCGCGCACGGTGGGGTTAACAATTAGATCGACGTAGCGTTGTCGGTAGCGTTTAGCAACATCCGTGAGGCCATGCCACTTGTCCGGTAGGGGCAACAGCGTTTTGGTGAGGATGGTGTACTTGCGCACGTACACGGAAAGCTCGCCTTTGTCGGTGCGCTTGAGGGTACCTTTGACGCCAATAAAATCGCCGACGTCGGTGAGTTGCTTGAGGTGGTCGAAGGCGAGGGGATCTGCCGCTTCCATTTCGGTCTGGATCCGAGCTTTTTCGAGGTAGAGCTGGATTTGGCCTGTTTCGTCTTGGAGGGTGAAGAAGGCTAATTTACCGAAGACGCGTCGGGCAAGGATGCGTCCGGCGATCGCCACGTCCACTCCCACTTCTTCGCCGTTGGGCAAGTCTTTGTACGTTTCTTGCAGCGCCTGGGTTTGATGGGTGGATTCCCAGCGATAAGCATAGGGATTTAAGCCGAGTGCCTTAATCTGCTCAACCTTCTCAAGTCGAGCAGCACGAATATCATCAAGGGCCGAATGACCTTGGGACTTAGATTGATCGGAGTCAGAAGACATAGGTTTGTTTAGATACTTTATTTCGATACTTCGGTGTGCAGGTGTAGTGTTAAGGAATGCCGTCTGCTCGGCCTCAAACAGTACGGCAAGGCACAGATCCTGATTATAGAAGAAGGATTGGCTTGGCAAGCTCAAAGTTACTGATGAGTGTTTCGTTACTTTTCGTTGCAAACACACTTCGGCCTGCCCGAGGTTCGGTTTACTGAGGGGGATCGCATAAAGGGAAGTTTTCATAAAAATAAGTTGTCATGCAGTCCAGCCTAATTCTGTTTAATATTCTCAATCCTCCGGTTCTGTTCTTTTTTGTAGGGATGGCTGCCGTCCTACTAAAGTCAGACCTAGAAATTCCGCAGCCCTTGCCCAAGTTATTTTCCCTTTACCTCCTCCTGTCGATTGGGTTTAAGGGGGGCTATGAAATTAGCAAAAGTGGCTTAAGTCTAGAAATTTCGGAGACGATGCTTGCCGCAGTTGTAATGGCCTGTGTGGTTCCGATCTATTCGTTTTTTATTCTGAGGGTCAAGCTTGATACTCATAACGCTGCGGCTGTGGCTGCAACCTATGGTTCTATTAGTGCTGTCACCTTTATTACCGCCAGTGCATTTTTGACCAAGCTCAATATTGGCTTTGGTGGACATATGGTAGCTGCCTTGGCCCTGATGGAATCCCCTGCGATTGTGGTGGGTATTATGCTGGTCAAGGCTTTTGCTAAGCGAGATAAGACCGATGATGGTGAGACGGAGCCTCTGGCTTGGGGTGAGGTGTTTCGGGAAGCATGCCTGAATGGTTCGGTTTTTTTGCTGATTGGTAGCGTCATTGTGGGGCTATTAACGGGAGAGGCAGGGTGGCACAAACTTAGACCTTTTACAGAAGACATGTTTTATGGAGTGCTGTGCTTTTTCTTGCTGGATATGGGGTTGATTGCGGCCCGACGGATTAGGGAACTCTTTAAAGCAGGTCCGTTTATCTTAGGCTTTTCCGTCGTGACGCCTGTGCTAAACGCAATGGTTGGGATCGGATTAGCAAAAATGATTGGGATGTCTCAGGGTAATGCACTGCTGTTTGCGGTGCTGTGTGCCAGTGCTTCTTATATTGCAGTGCCAGCAGCGATGCGGATTACGATTCCTGAGGCGAACCCAAGTCTCTATATTTCTATGGCCTTAGCGCTGACATTCCCCTTCAATATCATCATCGGCATCCCTGTGTATTTTCAAATTATTCAAAGGTTCTGGGCTTAATCATTGTTATGGACGTCATTAAACGCATTGAAATCATTGTGCCGACTGTCGAAGTAAATGCGGTGCTCAAACGATTTAAAAAGGTTGGCATTGTGAAGTACAGCCTGATTGGTCACGTTGTAGGCCGCAATGAGTCTGGGGAGGTGGTTGAGGATTGGGATGATCATTCTGGCAATACCTATATTCTGACCACCTGTAAGGCTGGAGAAGAGGACAAGCTCTTTTGGGAGCTGCAACCAATTTTGCAAAAATTTGATGGTGTTTGTTTGGTGTCTGATGCGGTTTGCTACCGCTGTTAAGACGATTTAATCACAATTTATGAAAGGCGTGGGGGCATACTGAAAAACAGTCACACCCCACGCTTTTTTTATGGATGAACGACTGATTTCGGCGATCGCCTCTTTTTCTGGTGGGATTAGCCCATTGAGGATTGCGGCATCAAGTTGAGATTCTAGTAAGGGAGAGCTGATCGCATGTAGCATTTATCCCGTGCCTCTAAATAACCCCTGAGGTTTCACCAGCAGCACTAATACCATCACCACAAGCGCCACCGCTACCTTATATTCTGTGGGAATCCAGAAAGTACTGACCTCTTGGGTAACACCAATAATCAAGGCTCCAAAAATAGCGCCATAGGGGTTGCCAATGCCGCCCAAAATAATAGAGGCAAATAGTGGCAAAATCAAAAACCAGCCCATGTTAGGCCGTGCGGCCTGAATGAGGGCATACAGACCACCCGATAGTGCTGTGAGACCACCCGCAATCACCCATGTCCATATCACGACGCGCTGCACATCAATGCCAGAAACACTGGCAAGATCTAGGTCGTCGGCGACAGCACGCATGGCTTTGCCAATTTTGGTATTTTGCAGCAAGAGATGCAGCCCTAAGACAGCCAAAAGTGCCAGCCCAATCACCACCAGTCGGTAGTAGGGAATTTTGAGGCCCATAATATCCAGCGCGGTCTGGACGGGGAGGTCATAGCTTTGGTTGCTGCCGCCCCAGATGAAGATAATGCCGTTGCGCAAAAACAGCGCTAACCCAATGGAAATAATAATCAGCGTCGTCGAATCAGCACGACGGTTCCGCATGGGTTTCCAGATCAGATATTCGCTCAGCAGGAAGACCACAATGGTGAGGGTGCTGCCCAGGGCGATCGCCACCCAAATCTTCAGCTCTGTGTTGCTGATAACGGAATCCAGAATCTGGGTATCAAACATGAGGGCCATATAAGCCCCGAGGGTCATGAAGTCGCCGTGGGCAAAGTTGGGGAGGCGCAAGATGCCGTTGGTGAGTGTTAGCCCAACTGCGGCTAGGGCAATAATGGAG
>JANLSD010000182.1:0-2237 GCA_031362245.1 Acaryochloridaceae cyanobacterium OTE_25_metabat_464
TTGACTGACAAAACTTTCGCTTGGCGGTTGAAACCGCAGCTACAAGAACGAAATCCGCCTGCGCGGATTGTTGGAACCCCTGATATATTTAGTCTGCGTAGGCAGACTTTGTTCTTGTAGGCGCGATTTCAATCGCTGGCCTTAAAAACGAACGAATGGGGGTTTCAGAACTTTTGTCAGTCAACCAGTTCAACCCTGTCGCCACTGATTTACGAAGCACTTAGTGCTCACGCCTTTTAGCAGCGCAATAAAACATCCTTCAAACCATCTCGAACGCGTTCTTGCTCCGCCACTGTTAGCTCAGGAAACATCGGCAAAGACAACACTTCTAGCGCCGCTTGTTCTGCCAGCGGCAACTGCCCCACTTCGTAGCCCAAAGACGCATACACAGGCTGAAGATGCAGCGGCAACGGATAATACACCATCGACTGAATCCCCTGCTCTGTCAAGGCCGCACGAATGCGATCGCGACGAGGAACCGGAACCCCCTCCGGCGCTGCACCTAGGGCGCGACACTGCTCCAAATACTCCAAATCTCCCTCATGCTTAACCCGAATGGTGTATTGATTCCAGACGCTGTCTTCTTGAGGAGTGGGAACTGTAATTCCAGGGATATTTCCCAGCAATTCTCCATAGTGCTGGGCCACTGTCTTGCGCTGAAGATTCCAATGGTCTAAATGCTGAAGCTTGACCGATAAAATGGCCGCCTGAATTGCATCCAGACGACTGTTCATCCCGATCGCCTCATGGATATACCCACTGCGCCGCCCATGATCGCGCACAATCCGCATTTTTTCGGCTAGCTCAACATTGTGGGTTGTAATGGCTCCCCCATCGCCATAGCCCCCTAGGTTTTTGCTGGGGTAAAAGCTAAAGCAGCCAATATCTCCAATGCTGCCCACCTTTTGGATTGCTCCTGTCGGGTTTTGCCAGACCGCCCCTGTGGCCTGGGCACAGTCTTCGATGACAGGGAGCGCGTGGGACTGGGCAACAGCCATCACCGCCGTCATATCCGCTGTCTGTCCAAACAAATGGACGGGCATAATCGCCTTCGTGCGAGGTGTAATCGCCGCTGCCACCTGCTGGGCATCCAAATTAAAGGTTTCTGGGACAATATCTACAAAAATAGGGTTCGCCCCCGCCATGCTGATCACTTCCGCCGTGGCAATAAAGGTAAAGGGACTGGTGATGACCTCATCTCCTGGCCCAATATCAAAGGCACGTAGGGCCAGATAGAGGGCATCGGTGCCAGAATTACAGCTAATGCAATAGGGGGTTTGGTGATAGTCTCCAAAGGCTTGCTCAAACTGAGCCACCATCGGCCCACCAATATATTGATTGGACGCTAAAACCGCTAAAACCGCCCTATTGATATCGTCTTGAATCGCTTGATACTGTCGTCCGAGGTCGAGAGGGGGGATGGTGTTCACTCAGTCGGTTTCCTAACAATCAAAAAGGGCACAGTCCTGAATATTCAAGACCTACCTGGGGAAAAGTAAAGATTGTTCAAACGCCAAAGGCAGCAGCACCTTTGAGCAATTTATACCTTTACTGAAACTCATGATTTCAGACACAAGCATTAATGTAGCGTGATCGGTTGAAATGTTCTACCGTGAGGTGCCAGTTTTTCCTAAGGTGAGGGCCAAAATGTTGGGGGTTTGGCCCTAAGCTAAAATGGTGAGCTGGCTTCCCTGCAAACGTCTTTTCCCCTAAATGCCATTGCCATGACACCTCTCATTCAGCTCCAGCCCACTGATTTTCTCGGGGCCGTCGGTATGATGGCGATCGCAGTAGCCCTCTCTGCATGGCAGCGCCTAAACCTCGAACGTGAGCTTTTGTGGGCCACTGGGCGCACCACCCTTCAGCTTTTGATCGTGGGCAACCTGCTGTGGTTCGTGTTTGAGCTAAAGAATCCCCTTGCCGTTTTGGTGGTGATTTTCGGCATGCTGGGCATCGCCACCCTAGAAACCCGTAAACGCATTGGCAAAACCATGCCCAATGAGCTTTTGCTATTGGGCGGCTCCATTTTAACCAGTTTAGTCATTACCCTGACCTACACCACCGTCTTTGTGATTCGCCCTGGAGTTTGGTATGACCCGCAGTATTTGATTCCCCTGGCAGGTATTGTGCTAGGGAATGTGATGAATGGGGCGGCGATCGCCGGAGAGCGCCTGATGCAGATGGTGCAAGCCCACCGCGCTGAAATTGAGACGCACTTGTGTTTGGGGGCTACCCCC
>JANLSD010000376.1:0-5381 GCA_031362245.1 Acaryochloridaceae cyanobacterium OTE_25_metabat_464
GGGGTTACATTTGACCCAGCCGACCCAGCGGCCTATCTCAAGAGCCTCAAGATCAAAAAAGCTTAAAGCTTAATTCGTCCCACTATGGATATTGCACAGCAAACCATAGTGGGACTTAAAATTCTGACTCTTTTCTATTCCTCAAGCACCCACTTTAGATCATGGCAAATCCCGCACTGTCCGCTCCATCCCCCGTAGAGGCTCAAATCAAAAAATGGAGTCCCTTGATTTTCCCGCCTATTATTTGTACGGGCGCAGTGCTGTTGATCTGGCAATTTCTATTTCGTGACCCTACGTCAAAAATGCCTGCGCCACTGAAGGTCATTTCTCAATCATCCAGTGTTGTGTTAAATTTCTTTTCTAGCGACGGCGTTGGAGCACAGCTTTTTACTAGTTTACAGAGAGTAGCACTAGGCTATACCCTCGCTGCTGTTGTTGGAGTTGCAGTAGGCATAACCATTGGGGTCAGTCCCTTTTTGAGAAGAGGATTTGATCCAATGATTCAGGTTTTACGAACGATTCCGCCTTTAGCTTGGCTCCCCATTGCCCTAGCAATTTTTCTAGATGGTAAGCCTGCGGCAATCTTTATTATCTTCATCACTGCCGTTTGGCCCATTTTGATCAACACGGCTGCTGGAGTGCAGCAAGTTCCGAAAGACTATAACAACGTAGCCAAGGTTTTACGTTTGTCGGGTGTTGAATATTTATTCAACATTTTAATTCCGTCTACCGTACCCTATATTTTTACCGGATTAAGGATTGGAATCGGTTTAGCTTGGTTAGCCATCGTTGCAGCAGAAATGCTGTCCACTGGTGCAGGCGGCATTGGGACTTTCATTTGGGAGAACTACACTGCTGGGGGTGAGGATAACATGAGCCAAATTATTTTTGCAGTGTTTTGTGTAGGCATTATTGGACTATGCCTGGATCGCCTCGTGGGCTATCTCGGTTCTCTGATTGCCTCTGAGTCTTAGTTTGATCGGTTTGGATTGGGTAAGTTTGGGGCTGGTGAGTTTATGTCTGTTTTTCTAGAAGTTGATCACGTTGATAAAGTTTTTCCGCTCCGAGATGGCGGGAGCTATATTGCTCTGAAAAATATAGCCTTGACTATTAAGCAGGGGGAGTTTGTTTCCCTGATTGGTCACTCAGGCTGTGGCAAATCAACGCTGCTCAACATTATGGCTGGCTTAGATCAGGCAACGGTGGGTGGGATAATCTTGGATGGTCGTCAAACCGACAGTCCTGGCCCAGATCGCATGATGGTCTTCCAAAACTATTCTCTTCTACCCTGGCTGACGGTACGGCAAAACATAGGGCTATCGGTCAACAAGGTACTTAAGCACCTCCCCAAGGGCGAACGACGCAGCATCATAGAGCACAATATTGACTTAGTGGGTCTGCGCAATGCTGCGGACAAAATCCCCAAAGAACTTTCGGGTGGGATGAAACAACGGGTGGCGATCGCTCGTGCCCTAGCCATCCGGCCCCAAGTCTTGCTGCTTGACGAACCCTTTGGTGCATTGGATGCATTAACACGGGGTAATCTTCAGCAGCAGCTCATGCAAATTTGCCAAGAAAGCAAAGTGACTTGCGTGATGGTGACGCATGATGTGGATGAAGCCTTGCTGCTGTCTGACCGTGTGGTGATGCTCACCAATGGGCCAGAGTCTCACATCGGGCAAATTTTGCAGGTGCCGATCCCTCGGCCTCGCCAGCGCCTGGAAGTGGTGAAACATCCCAGCTACTATGGTCTGCGCAACGAGATTGTATATTTTCTCAATCAACAAAAGCGAGACAAGAAACACAAACTCAAACAGACTGTGGCGATCGCCCGTCATGGTCTCGAAAAGGTCAATCTCGAAATTGGCTTTTTGCCCCTGATTGATTCTGCTCCCCTCATCGTTGCCAAAGAAAAGGGATTTTTTGCCAAACATGGTTTAGAGGAAGTGACCCTGAGCAAAGAACCCAGTTGGGGTGCAGTGGCAGAAGGCGTCAGCGGCGGACGGTTGGACGCAGCCCAAATGACCGCAGGGATGCCTCTGTCTTTAACCCTCGGGTTTGGCGGTCAACCTCAAACGCCCATTGTGACGGCCTTGGTGATGTCTCGCAACGGCAATGCCATTACGTTTGGGAAAAAATTACTGGCCCAAGGGGTGCGATCGCTCACGGACTTAAAATCGCTCCTAGAGCAAAATCCTGAGCAGAAACGCACTTTTGGCGTGGTGTATCCTACCTCCATGCATAACCTGATGTTGCGGTACTGGTTGGCCTCCGCTGACATTGACCCTGACCATGATGTGAATTTGACGATCATTCCCCCCACGCAAATGGTGACAAACCTAAGCGATGGCAATATTGATGGGTACTGCGCGGGAGAGCCCTGGAATTCCCGTGCGGTGCAGGAAAACTTAGGCTATGTGATTGCCACGGATCTCGATATTTGGCCTTCCCACCCCGAAAAAGTATTGGGGGTTTCCGAAGCCTGGAGCAACAAATATCCTGAAACCCACAATGCTTTGGTGAAGGCGCTGCTCGAAGCCTGCGATTACTGCGACGAGCGCCGTCACCGCGACGAAATTCTAGAATTGCTGAGCCGACCTGAATACGTGGGTTCCGTTGCCTCAACGGCAAGACCTGGATTTATCGATCCTTACGATCGCGGCATGGGCGAACCTCCAGAAGATTTATGGCAATATAACCGCTTCCATGTGGACAAATCCAACTGTCCCGGACGGGTGGAAGGGCTATGGGTGCTCACTCAACTGGCCCGCTGGGGGATGATACCCTTCCCCAAAAACTGGATTGAAATTTTAGAACGCGTCCGCCGCGTCGATCTCTATGGTCGCGCCGCACGAGAACTCGGATTCCCCGACACCGAACCCAACCGGAGCGCCCTAAAGCTCTTTGACGGCAAAGTATTTGATCCCGACGATCCCATCGGCTATCTCAACAGCCTCGCCATCTGCCGCGATCTGCAAATTGAAGAAATTCTGATTGCTGATGTTACGACTACCGAGCCTGTCCTCAAAGCCGTTGCCTAATGACACTCCCCACAACCTTGTCTAAGCCTATGCAAACCCTTACAACTGAGCATCCTGTACCATTGCAAAATCGCGAACCGTTTTTGATTGTGGATCAAGTTTCCAAGACCTATCCCACACCCAAAGGGCCTTACACGGTTTTAGAAGGGGTAGACCTCACCGTCTATGAAAGCGAGTTTGTTTGCCTAATTGGTCACTCTGGCTGCGGCAAATCGACCCTACTGGATATGGTTTCTGGCTTCCGCAAGCCGTCCACCGGAGAAGTTCGCCTCCAAGGCAAACTCATTAGTCGGCCTGGGCCAGACCGGATGGTGGTGTTTCAGAACTATGCGCTTCTGCCTTGGAAGACTGCTTTTGAAAATGTATACCTCGGGGTGAATGCGGTTTTTCCCGAAAAGTCTAAAAAAGAGAAAACCGAAATTGTGCGATCGCACCTTGCCCTCGTCGGCCTAGAAGATGCTGCAAACAAACGTCCGGGTCAACTTTCTGGTGGAATGAAACAGCGAGTATCCATAGCTCGTGCCCTATCGATTCGCCCCCAAGTGTTGATTTTGGATGAACCCTTTGGTGCTCTGGATGCCATTACCAAAGAAGAGCTGCAAGAGGAGCTGCTAAAAATTTGGCGTGAGTTCAAAATCACGGTGCTGATGATCACCCATGATATCGACGAAGCCCTATTTTTATCTGATCGAATTGTGATGATGACCAATGGTCCATCCGCCAGCATTGGAGAAGTAGTGGAAGTACCATTCTCCCGACCCCGCGATCGCGCCCAAATTATGGAAGATCCCCGTTATTTCACTCTGAGAAATCACGCCCTTGATTTTCTATTTAGTGGTGCAGCCCTAAAAGAAGAATAAAGTTTTTGCTCTCTATTTCTAGAGAGCATTTTTATTTCTCAAAATAAAAAATGAGTTAATTACTCATTAAAAAAATACGAGCGAATTAGAGGTTTTTGAGTCAATTAAAACCTCTGAAATTTTGTGTAATCAAAATCCTGAGAAGACGGAATTTTAAGAACTATTTAGAAATATTTGTATCTTTTGAAACAGACAGTATTCGTGATAGCCTTGGGCAAGAGGAATGGAAGTTCTGAGGAATCCCTTTTAGGGGGGATTTGGAAGAGTATAGAAGTTCAGTTTATTCCAAAAATGCTCTTCAAGGATTCCTCTACAGCCATTAACATTTCTGACTAATTTTATGCTGAAAGGATTGCTTTCATTTAATGGACGCTACCGCGTTCTCCATCTCACTTGGTTTGCGTTTTTTCTAACGTTTGTATGCTGGTTTAACTTTGCACCCTTTGCGACCACCATTGGCAAAGAGCTAAGCATCAGCCCAGAACATATCAAAACGCTTGCCATCTGCAACTTAGCGCTCACCATCCCTGCCCGCATCATTATTGGGATGTTGCTAGATCGTTTTGGCCCAAGACGAACCTATGCGTTTATCTTGATGTTTGCAATAGTGCCCTGTTTAGTCACTGCATCCGCTCAAGGATTTACCCAGCTTGTGGTGGGTCGCTTGCTCATGGGTATTGTGGGCGCAGGCTTTGTGGTCGGCATTCGGATGGTATCGGAATGGTTTCCGCCGAAAGAGATTGGAATTGCAGAGGGCGTCTACGGCGGCTGGGGCAACTTTGGAGCCTTTGGTGCTGAGTTTACCCTCCCTGCTTTAGCCGTTGGTGCAAGTTTCCTCGGTGGGGGTGCCACCAACTGGCGCTTTGCGATCGCCTTCACGGGCATCGTTGCTGCCATTTACGGAGCCATCTACCTCAAAAGCGTCAGCGATACGCCGCCTGGCAAGACTTACAAAAAACCCAAGAAAAGTGGTGCGCTGGAAGTTACCAGTGTCAAAAGCTTCTACGCCATGCTGGTGATGAACTTTGGGCTGATTTTTGCCCTAGGTCTCCTAGCTTGGCGACTGGCACGACCTGCCCTCAAGTTTCTTAATGAAGGTCAAATGGTCTTTATTTGGGTCTTGTTGGCGGCACTCTACGCCTATCAGACCTATCAGGCATGGCAGGTCAACCGTGAGCTGCTGACGGGTCAAAAAATCTATAGCCCCACCCAACGCTATGAATTCCGTCAGGTGGCGTTACTCGAATTGACCTATGTGACCAACTTTGGCTCTGAACTGGCTGCGGTTTCCATGCTGCCTGCCTTTTTTGAAAAGACCTTTGGTCTAGAACACATCGCCGCTGGGATGATTGCCGCCGCCTATCCGTTCATGAACCTCATTTCACGACCCAGTGGCGGATTGATTTCCGACAAGTTTGGGTCTCGTAAATGGACGATGACCTTTATTAGCATTGGGATTGGCATCGGGTATTTACTCGCC
>JANLSD010000380.1:0-3056 GCA_031362245.1 Acaryochloridaceae cyanobacterium OTE_25_metabat_464
ATAAGGGCATTCTGCCTGATGTTGCGATCGCATTGACAAAAGCTCAAGCCCAAGAGATATTTGAGAACCCGAAGCTACTTGCGTCCGCTTCCGACCCTCAGTATGAAAAAGCAGTCGAGACGGTATCTAAACTGATTCAAGTAGACATCCCTGCCTCTAGGATCCTTTCTACGGCAGTAGATGAGGCAGTTTCTAGCTTCCAATTTACACTCTCCATTAAATCTACTTGATGCAATCACAAAACCGTTAAGTGAAATCATTTGACCTATGCTTCCCTTATTCATAGTGACTTAACATACCCACTTTGTAATGGAAGGGAACTATGCCACTGATTTATAACAAGAACTTAAACCAATTTATCTACGATCCTTCTGCAAGTCAGACAATTGATGAACTCAAAAATTCACCGCCGCTAACCAACTCTCTACAGATAGATCAGGAAATGGTGCCTAGGGACAATCAGTGCTGAAAAGCATATACTTCAGTGATATTGAGTTGAGAGATTCAGCCATGACGGAGAAACAACCCTACCAAAACCGTACAGCTATCGTCCATGTTTGTTCAACAAAGCAAGAATATCTGAGCTTTATCCAATCGGAGGATCATCAGCCCTTGATCCAACACCTGCAAGCCCCGCTTAAAGCCCAACTGAGTGCAGAACGCCATAAACCAGGCTGTCTTGATACAGGACGCTACACTCTTCACAGTATCCGGAATCGACAACTGCAAGGTTGGCTAAGCGAAACAGAAACCCTACCTATCTGTCGTGCACGGTGTCAAAGCTGTCGCGCCGTCTTCACGGTATTGCCGAGCTTTATCCTGCGCTATCGTCGTCAAGATGCGGATTGCCTGGGAAAGTTACTGGAAATGAGTCTGGGGATGGGCTTGAGCAATAGAGAAACCGCAACGGTGTATAGCTGGCTTGGCACAGAGCGCGGCTGGCAACCTGGGTGGATTTGGAGTTTAGTGCAGTGGTTGGGTAACGTAATACCAGTTTGTTTACTCCTGATGCGATTAGGACTCACCCCCCCGTCCATTTACTCAGCGATGAGAAATTTGCCTACGTAGGAGGAGAGAGAATATACCTATTTTTGGTGTCCCAACAGGAATTGGTCTGGTACGGGGAATGGATGCCCAGCACGGACGAAACGACTTTCCAACATACGATTAGCCGTTTTCTCACGTCAATGGACGAGGCGGGCCAAATCTGTGGGCAGTTGGAACCAGAAGAAGTTTTTGTGCCTGCCTCTGCGACCACCGATGGATGGCGACCTGTACAAAATGCCTGGAAAACAGAGGTTCCTGAGATCGACCTCATCGAATGTAAGCTTCATGGCAAAAAACGACTCAGTGCAACCCTCGATGAATTTACCAAGACCCACCCAGATTGGTCGCCGCAACAACGACAGCAGGTCACAGACGATCTAAATCTAGTGCTTGAAGCCCCTTCTCTGTCAGCCTTTTCTCAAAGGATTCGACGCAATCGCGAACGCTATAAAGATGAACCCATGCTGCTCAAACGATTGGACATTCTCAAAGAGAAACGGTTTCTGTTTACTAATCCCTTGAAGCATCCAGATGCACCAGCCTATTCTGCTCCATTGGATCGCTCCATGAGATTCTTGGATGAGAAAATCCAGACCTCTGGGCAATATCGAGCGGCAGATGCCATCGACCCGATGCTCAATGCCTGGGCGATTGTGAATGATTTACGCAAGTTTCTCCCTGGTGCGAAGAAAGCAGGGCAGTCTTTGGCCGAGTTTTTCGGTGCGACCCTTCATGGATTGTCCTGGATGCAGGCACTCAATCTCTGCACAGTTGGAAACCTTAATACCTTGATGCCTATCACTTCTTAGCAGGCACCATTTCCTGATCTATCTGGTTGACCAAAAGGCTAAGGTTGATATCCGTACCAAAACCGTAGATATTGAGCCACAGGAGACGATCACAGCAGACAGTGTGACGATTCGTGTCAATGCCGTTCTGTATTACCGAATCATTGATCCCAATAAGGCAATTACGCGCGTCGAAAATTATCAGATGGCGGTCTACCAGACCGCGATGACTAGCTTACGGAATGTTGTAGGCCAGAATATCCTAGACGACATTCTCCAAAAGCGAGATCAAATCAATTTCAAGGTTCAAGAAATTGTGGATGAAATTACAGAACCTTGGGGCATATCCGTAGAGCGAGTAGAAACCAAGGACGTTGAAATTCCGCCCACGATGCAACGGGCGATGGCAAAGGAAGCAGAGGCCATTCGTGAAAAACGCGCTCGTATTATTAAAGCTGAAGCAGAGCAAGAGCCCTCGCTCAAGCTTGGGGAAGCCTCTAAGAGCATCATGGCAAACCCTGCTGCGCTAGAACTCAGACGATTACAAATGTTGACTGAAATTGGCGCTGAGAACAACACCACAACCATTTTGATGATGCCTTCAGATTTTATTTCCCTTGCCAAGCAGTGGTCGGAAGCCCTTCAGCAACAAACTTCGGTTTCGCTTCAAGAACACCCTATCCCTCTAGACTCAGATACTTAAATAGTTTGAGAAAGATGTTTTTTTATGGCTAGGCGATCGCCCAATCATTATTAACTTTCATGGCACTCTCGCAGTCTTGAAGCAGCTACCTTTTGATCGTCCAAAGCCTGACCGTTTTTAACTCAATAACGATCAAGGTGAAGTCATCCCCTCCTCTACTCAGAACCCGCGTTATGGCACTTCACACTTCATTTAGGCATCCAGGCGATTCCATTGGTAGCCCCACACAGTTCCATTATCGCAGCACGAGCGAGTGAACAAGTGCATTACTACGAGCATATTTTGGCAGAGCAATATCGTTTGAGTCAGAAATCGAGAGGTAATCGGGCGTCGCCTAGCGGGTTGTCATGCTGAACCCGTGATGTCAAAAGAGATTTAGATTTTTGGTGAAAGCGATTACGTATTAGAAAGCGTTTAAATTATTTTAGTTTTACCTAAATAGTCAAAAGGTAGAGTAAATGTCGAGCGATTTGTGAAATGATTCAGTTGTATGCAAAACAAATTTAAACTATGGCTCA
>JANLSD010000398.1:0-12041 GCA_031362245.1 Acaryochloridaceae cyanobacterium OTE_25_metabat_464
AACATCATAGAAGGCTGAAATTCCTGGGACGAGTTGGCACACCACAACAAAGTCCATTGGTTTAGGGAACACGGTAAATGATGCAGTTGCGCAGGGAAAGTTCATGTTCTTATCTGGGGAGATCTGCCCTGGTGCTGATTAAGATGCTACGGGAGTCGGACTGAGGGCCATCTCGAAAGGGATGGAAACACCACCGAACCCTAAGGAATCTCAATCAGCTCGCCTAGCGGCAACGTTAGACGTACAAGGCAGAAGTCAGCCGAGGCCATAGTAGCCAAACGCTTTTCTGTAATGGGAAAGACAAGGCGAAGGGCCGAACCAAACCGAAAAAGGAGGAGCCATGACAAACTCAGACGCATCGACGAACCCGACAGGGGGAGAAGCGGACTGGCGTGGAAGCATGCAGCCAGCCTTAGAGATAAACCTGATGGAGCGAATCCTAGCCCCAGGGAACCTGCACCGAGCGTGGAAACAAGTAAAGTCGAACAAAGGAACCTCCGGCATTGACGGAATGGCCCTCAAAGACTTTCCAGACCATGCCCGTCTTCACTGGGAACAGATTCGCCAATCCTTACGAGAAGGCACCTATCAACCCTCCCCTGTACGACGGGTCATCATCCCAAAACCAGGTGGAAAAGGAGAGAGATTGCTGGGAATCCCCACGGTCTTAGACCGAGTCATCCAGCAAGCCATCCTGCAAATCCTAACCCCCATCTTTGACCCTGGATTTTCAGACTCAAGTTTTGGGTGTCGTCCGAAGCGCAGTGCCCACGGTGCGATTAAACAAGTAAAGGCACATGTCAAGCAAGGATATCGAAGGGTCGTAGATTTGGACTTGGAAAAGTTCTTTGACACCGTCAACCACGATGTCTTGATGTCAAGAGTCTCTCGTAAAGTGGGAGATAAAACCTTACTGAGCTTGATAGGCCGATTTCTTCGTGCTGGTGTCATGGTCGATGGCGTTGTACAAGCAACGGAGTGGGGGACACCTCAGGGTTCACCCCTATCGCCCTTGCTGTCCAATATCCTCTTGGATGACCTTGACCAAGAACTCGAACGCAGAGGACACCGCTTCGCCCGTTACGTGGATGATGTGGTCATATTGGTCAAATCAGCCCGAGCGGGACGGCGGGTGATGGCGAGTGTGACTCGCTATCTAACCCAAGTGTTACGTCTGAAGGTGAATCCACTCAAAAGTCAAGTGCGTCGAATCGAGGATTTGGAGTACCTAAGCTTTACGTTTCAGGGCATCCGAATTATCTGGAGCGACCGTGCATTCCAAGACTTCAAACATCGAGTGCGGGGATTAACGTCGCGGCGATGGCGAGTGTCGATGGAATATCGAATTGAGCGGTTAAACCAATATCTACGGGGCTGGATGGGCTACTTTGGACTGTCCCGACTGTATGGGCCGATTCCAGAGTTAGATGGGTGGCTCAGGCGTCGAATACGGATGTGTTATTGGAAACAGTGGCGCAGACCGAGGACGCGTATTGGCAAGCTATTGAAACTGGGAACGTCTCGGCGTCATGCGATTCTGACGGGTCTTAGTCGTAAAGGCTATTGGCGATTGTCACGAACGTTGGCGACGCAGACGGGGATGACCAATGATTGGTTAGCGAAACAGGGATTGCTCTCGATTCGTGACCTATGGATGAAAGTCCAGGGTTACGCAAAGAAGTCAGTAAGTTTGTCTAGCAGTTAGGTTTGGAACCGCCCATTGCGGAGCCGCACGGTGGGTGGTGTGGGAGGGGGGATTTGTGAAGATTCTCCCTATCCCGATTGGGCTTGCAATATTTCAAAATGAATCGGCGCAGTTATATTCATATTAGAGCTTGCACAAAATCCACCGATGCTTTCATTAAAATCTCTAAGCTATCCATGGCATAAATCGGTTTAGAGTATACAAAATCTATTTTTTGACCTTGGCAAGATATGTTTACTATGTTCCACTGAGGACTTAATGCTTGGCGATTCAAATTAGTGAGTGGGGATTTTAGCTGTTTTAAAAGAGTATTAACCTGTTGAGATGAAATTTCAGGACGCATGAAAATGCACCATTTCTGGTTAAAGTTTTTATCGACCTGAGACTCTTTAAAGCTTGCTTTTTTGAATCCATAAACATCTCCACAAGATAGTGCAAATTTTGAGTGAATCATGAATTCAGGAATATCTTGAAAAGAAGTGGATCGAATGCTGATATTTGCTCTTGGACTCTGACTACTAGTACCTAACATAGATGTAGGCCGTACACTAATAAGCATCGAACCAAAGGACAACGGGAATTCTACTGCTGAATGTCCAAAGTCGAGTGAACACTTACCTTGATGATCTCTAGCTAGCTCTTCTAACAAATTTGAACAACTAAAAGACTTACCCCCGAAAAGAGCGGATAAAAGAACTATGAGGATAGACAAGAAAGCTAGTGCAAAAATTGCAAAAATAACTACATTCATTGATCGACTATATTTCTTGGACAATACATAAATTATCTGTACATTCTAATCAGCTCAAAAATTATTTAGACTGAATCTTTCCGCATAACACCCTGCTAAAGGTTTTATGCAGACTCATGACACTCGTAGAGCCTGATAAACTTAGAAGACCAGTCACTTCAGCACTTTATCAGATTTTTAGGCTGAATCATTCCACACCATATCCTTCTAAGCAGTTCAAGATTGAAAGATATATTTCCTTATCACCAAGAATGTGTTTTTCCCTCTGAAAGTGCAAAGCATTCTAGATTTTTACAGGCAGGAGAAACCTTAATCATGATTGATCACGACGTAATTATCGTCGGCGGGGGCCTCGCAGGCTGTCGCGCCGCCCTAGAAATCGCCCGCACAGCCCCCCACCTCAACGTCGCCCTCATTGCCAAAACCCACCCCATTCGATCGCACTCCGTCGCAGCCCAAGGCGGCATCGCCGCCACCCTCAAAAACGTAGACGACCAAGACAGTTGGGAAGCCCACGCCTTCGATACCGTCAAAGGCTCAGACTACCTCGCTGACCAAGATGCCGTTGAAATATTAACCAAAGAAGCCCCCGACGTCGTTATCGACCTAGAACACCTAGGGGTACTCTTCTCCCGCCTACCCGACGGACGCATCGCCCAACGCGCCTTCGGCGGTCACAGCCACAACCGTACCTGCTACGCCGCAGACAAAACAGGCCACGCCATCCTCCACGAACTCTACTGCAACCTCCTGCGCTGCGGCACCACCATCTACGAAGAATGGTACGTCCTGCGCCTGATCCTAGAAGACAACCAAGCCAAAGGCATCGTCGCCTATCACATCCAAGACGGCACCCTAGAAGTATTGCGCGCCAAAGCCGTCATGTTTGCCACTGGTGGCTACGGACGCGTCTTCAACACCACCTCCAACGACTTTGCCTCTACAGGCGATGGCCTTGCAATGGTGGCGATGGCAGGGCTACCCCTAGAAGACATGGAGTTCGTCCAATTCCACCCCACAGGACTCTACCCCGCCGGAGTGCTCATCTCCGAAGCCGTGCGCGGCGAAGGTGCTTACCTGATCAATAGCGAGGGCGATCGCTTCATGGCAACCTACGCCCCCAGCCGCATGGAATTGGCCCCACGGGATATTACCTCAAGGGCGATCGCCACCGAAATCCGACAGCAGCGTGGTATTAATCTGGATGGCAGTGCAGGAGGCCCATTTATTTATCTAGACCTGCGCCACATGGGCAAAGAAAAAATCATGAGCCGCGTCCCCTTCTGTTGGGAAGAATCGAATCGCTTAGCAGGCGTGGATGCAGTCTACGAACCCATCCCCGTGCGACCCACCATTCATTACTCCATGGGCGGCATCCCCGTCACCGTCAATGGCGAAGTTCGTCGAGATGCCAACACTCTGGTCAAAAGCTTCTTTGCCGCCGGAGAAACTGCCTGCGTCTCGGTGCATGGTGCCAACCGCTTGGGCAGTAACTCACTGCTGGAATGCGTGGTGTATGGGAAGAGAACGGGGGCAGCGATCGCCCAATACGTCCCAACCCAATCCTTGCCTGCGATCGACGCACAACACTACCTCACCGCCGCAAAACAAGAAATCCAGGCGCTGTTAGATCAGCCAGGAGAGATTCGCATCGGCAAACTGCGCCAGCAGGTGCAAGACTGCATTACCGAATACTGTGGCGTATTCCGTTCCGAAGCACTGATTACAGAAGGGCTGCGGCAGTTTAAGATCCTCAAAGAAGCCTACAAAACCATTCGCCTTGATGACCAAGGCACCGTCTGGAACACCGAAATCCTAGAAGCCCTAGAGCTACGCAGCCTCATGATTGTGGGCGAAATGATTATGACCAGCGCCCTCCATCGCAAAGAAAGTCGCGGTGCCCACTGCCGCGAAGACTACCCCACCCGCGATGACGCCGCCTTTTTGCAGCACACACTTGCGCTATACACCCCCGATGCCATTGAGCTAGACTATATGCCCGTTACCGTCACCCGTTTTCAGCCCCAGGAACGTAAATATTGATTCTCTCTGCCTTCTACACTATCCAAGACATCGAAAGAACCCTTACAATGCATCTCAGCCTATCGGCTTTCTTGTATGCGTGATGATATCCCCGAAGCGATTCGGCGGTCGGCAACCCCACCCGCCAAATCCAGTGTTCCTGTTCCTCTGATTGCAATGGGTGGCTTAGTTTTAGGGGCGATCGCCCTAGGTGCTGCCCTCACGTTATGGCCTAAGGGGGACACCACCCCTCCGAGTGCTGCAAGTGTCACACCACCGACTGAGTCGCCCTCGACGGTCGTGTCGCCCTTGGCTACACCAACCCCCACCCAAACCCCAGTCGCTTCCTCAGAAGCCTCACCCGATCAAGTATTAGGCCACTTTGCCTATGCTGAAGCCCCAGCCAATGAACTAGAACCCATTAATGCTGACGGTTCCCTCAAAATGCGGCAGGTTGCCGCGCAATCCTATCGCAACATGACCGCTGATGCTGCAGCAGCAGGTGTGCATCTCTCACCCATCTCTGGTTTTCGCTCCGTCGCCGACCAAAATGACCTGTTTTTTAAGGTCAAAGAAGAGCGTAACCAAGCCGTCTCCAAACGCGCCGAAGTCAGCGCCCCTCCAGGCCACAGTGAACACCATACCGGCTATGCCGTGGATATTGGGGACGGCGATCGCCCAGACGCTAACCTCAGCCAACGCTTTGAAGACACCCCTGCCTTTGCGTGGCTCTCGGCAAACGCCGCCAAGTATAGCTTTGAAATTTCCTTTCCCAAGGGCAATACCCAAGGCGTTAGCTATGAGCCTTGGCACTGGCGCTTTGTGGGCGATCGCAGTAGCCTAGAAACCTTCTACCGTGCTCAACACCAGAAGCCCTGAACGCCCTAACATAGGGAGTTATGAACCAGATTACTTTAAATGCGATCGCCATCAGTGTGTTTTGCATGACCCTATCCGTTCTATTAGGGCCGTTGCTCAATATTTCTCCCAGCCTTAGCGCAGGCGTTACTTTATTGGGCTTAAGTGCCGTTACCATCGATGGCTTTCAGTTTCAGTCCGTTGGCCTAACACTGGTGCTAGATACCATGGCTCGGCTGTCTCCTCACTACCGACAGCGCGTTTTACATCACGAGGCAGGCCATTTCTTAGCCGCATATCTTTTAGAGCTGCCTGTACAGTCCTACACCGTCAGCGTCTGGGAAGCCTTTCGCCAAGGCAATGCCCAACAGGGCGGCATCGTGCTAGACCAACCGTCAGATATTGTGGCATCAGGCTGGCTGAAATCCAATATTGGCAAACTCTGTACGGTTTGGGTCGCAGGTGGCATTGCCGAAGACCTCAAGTATGGATCCATCAAGGGCAATGAAGACGATTTGCGCAGATTACGGCAAACCTTATCCGCCTTGGGCCTTAATATTCGACTTTACGAAGAACAGGCCAAACGTCAAGCGCGGCAGCTCCTACAAGAAAACTGGCAAAGTTATGAAGCACTTGTTACCCAAATGGAGATGCGACAAGCCCCAGCGGAATGTTGTAAAGTGATCGGGCAAATTAAAAATGCATGAAACTGAATGGGACTGATGACTTTCTTTATCTTCAATGTGATTGAAATCACTTTCCAGAGATTCTGTGGACTCTAGCATAGAGTTATTACGGTAGGCTGTAACCAAAGTCAATCTGTGAGTTATCCAGAGTCATTAATGTACCGCTCAAGAAATCATGGGTGCTCGTAAATCTCAATGAATACCCAAAACCCTAGGGGTGTAAAATTTATAGCCCTAGCCATCTAAAGCTGAGTAATATATCTTGATTGAAGCCTGGTTAACTGCGTCGAGTTAAATTCTGATACTCCGTTCTCCTCAGCCATAGGATACCTTTGTCCTAATATTTCTCCCCATGGGTCAAACGTCTAACGCATCCCCCCTACTCGTTGTCCAAATTTCAGACCTTCATCTCTTCGAAGATGAACGTCAAAATCTGTTGGGGTGGAATACATGGGGATCTTTTAATAAAATCATTCAGCAGTTGGACTCCCATAAGCCCCATCCTGACTTGATTTTGTTGACTGGCGACTTATCTCAAGATGAAACAGAAGCGTCCTACCAAAAAATTGTGGAGCGCTTGGTTCCCCTAGGCATTCCAACCTATTGGCTCCCAGGAAACCACGATCATGTTCCTACCATGCAGCGCGTGCTCGATCAGTCACCTGTTCATGCCGATAAAAGCGTTTACAAAGGCGACTGGCAGTTTTTGTTACTCAATACAAATGTCCCTGGTCAAGTGTATGGGGCGTTGAGTGCAGACAGTTTAGCTTGGCTCGAACGTCAGCTCTCCAGTATTCCGATTCATCAGCCGACCCTCATTTCAATGCATCATCCTCCCTTCTGGGTGGGTTCACCTTGGCTCGATCAAAGTGGATTGAACAACACGGCAGATTTTTTTAAGGTTATTGATCAATATCCCCAAGTTCAACTGGTGCTGGTGGGGCATGTGCATCAAGAGTTTCGCTCCATGCGGAACGATGTCACCTACTTAAGTACGCCTTCTACCTGTATTCAGTTCATGCCAAACAGCCCAGATTTTGCGTTAGATACCAATGGCCCTGGGTTTCGGTTGCTATGGCTGTATCCCGATGGAACCTTTGAGACAGAGGTAGAGCGTGTTGGATTTCAGCAGAAGCTTAATTTGAATGCCCAAGGGTATTAATCATCTCGGGGTTTGATAGGTCTCGGGTTTGGGCTTTGAGCCTCAACCAATGCTGTCGTTTGGTTCACTATGGCAGATTGCCAAAGCTGATTCACGGATCTGAGGTCTATCCCAATCAACCCCAAGACCAACACGCTACTCACACCCACTAGAGCACCTGTCGTAAGCTGAACCCGCGATCGCAACCGTCTGATTTCATGTTGATAAATCACCGTGGGTTCAACCGTTATCTGAGGGGTGGCCTGAGGTGGCTGGGGCTGGGGGCGTGTTGTTTTCAGAAGAATCCGTCGTTGAATCCAGTTGGTAATCAGTTGTGGACACTTTTTCTGAACCCAACGGTGGGCGACAAACACTAAGGCTGGTTTGGAGAGTTTAGCCAAAGGTCTAGCCAAGGGGCGCAGGGGTCGGATTTTAACCCGATCATTAATAATGTGAACCGATCCCACATCCAGCACACAGGACAAAATGGCTTTGACGGTGATCTCTTCTCGCTCTAAAAGATTTTTGAGCAGAAACATGATCTCTTGCATTCGCTCAGCTTCAAGACGCTGCTCAGCCGCTTGCTGAGGGGACTGGGGGGGATTGGAGGGGGATTGCATCATAGTGCCGGTTAGCGGTGGCTTGACCTTAACTCATCCAAGGATGATTTGGCGAACTCCCAGATCAGAGTTTTCTCTAAGTTAAAGGAAGATTACCTAGAGTGTAAAGGGCAACAGTCCCCTTGGGTGTATCAGCTTACGCTTTATCGATTTTTGGGGTACATGATTGTGTGCTATGAACCGTATGACTCCCAGCTTTTACGGCAGTCTATGTATCTCCAAAAGTGAGCAAACGCTTTGTGCGAAGCTTAGCTTGGCGATCGCCCATCCTACAATAGCTAAAGAGCATACCAAAAGGACTCCCCTTGAGCAGCGTCTATACCCGTCCCCTTGCCCGTCTGGTCGAACAGTTTCAAAAACTTCCCGGTGTTGGTCCCAAATCGGCCCAACGACTGGCACTACATATCATCAAGCGTCCCGAATCCGAAGTACAGGCCCTCGCCCAAGCCCTGATTGACGCAAAACAGCAGGTTGGGTTTTGCTCCATTTGCTTTCACCTGTCTGCCGAACCCACCTGCGATATTTGCCGAACGCCCAGTCGAGATGACACCACCATTTGCGTGGTAGCAGACTCACGGGATGTTATTGCCCTAGAAAAAACCCGCGAATTTCGCGGGAAATATCATGTATTAGGGGGATTAATCTCACCCATGGATGGCATCGGGCCAGAACAGCTCACGATAAAACCCTTAGTACAGCGAGCCAGCCAGCCCCAGGTTTCAGAAATTATTTTGGCAATTAATCCCAGTATTGAAGGTGAAACCACCACACTATACTTAGGACAGCTCCTGAAGCCCTTTACGCGAGTGACGCGCATTGCCTTTGGACTACCCATGGGTGGCGACCTAGAGTATGCCGACGAAGTGACACTAGCCCGTGCCCTCGAAGGTCGCCGCGAACTGGATTAAATGCAGCGGCTCTCCCTAGAGCTTTTGCTTCACAAACGCTACAAGTTGACCAATTGCCCGCTTAAGCGCCAGAATTTCGCCCTCCATTTTTGTGACCCGTTCTCGCAGAATATCCACCTCGTCCGCACTGGCCCCAGACATCGTCATTTTGGACGTATCTGTGGACTTGATGCGGGGAAGCTTCGATTTAGAAATTGCGCTGCGGATCGCCCCTTGAAGCTGATGGGTTTCGAAGGGTTTTTCGATGAATTCAAAAAATTCAAAGGGTTCGGTTAATTTATCCGTAACCTCTTCCTTGCGGCCCGACATAATAACCAGCGGGATGCTTCTTAACTCGTCTTCTTGCTGAAGCTCCTGAAAGACTTCCCAACCGCTCAAGCGGGGCAATAAAAAGTCCAGCATGATGAGATTAGGACGCTCTTGGCGAATTAAGTTTAGGCCCTCAAGCCCATCCTTGGCCTCAAGCACTTCAAAGTCTCCCTCAGGAAGCATATCTCTGACGCGCATCCGAATGACTTTGCTGTCATCAATGACTAGGATTTTGTGACCGGTCACGCCTATCTCCTACGTGCTCTGAACGATAAGGGTAAAGTATATCAGTCTGGTTCTTAAATGTGACTACACACTTATTAAGTGTAAGTGCACAGAACCTCTAAATTTAGGAAATCTCTCTCCTGTTTAAGTCTGCCCAAAATGAACCTAGGTAATACACAACAAGGATAAATCCATCAACCCATAGCCAAGCTAGTGTCAGAAAGACTAGCGGTACAGTATTTTTAGCATGTCCCATAAAGCCTTAGATCAAGCTTTCTTATGTTTTTTTGGCAGATAATTTCAAACCAATGCAGATCCCCAAGCTATCATGACAGAAAAAAGACCTTTAGTTTGGACGGACGGCCACTGAGATGACGGTACAACCCGCGATGGTGCCTATGGAGCGTCTTCCAGAATGGCTTCGGCGACCCATTGGGACAGCCAGTGCGTTGCTGCCTGTACAGCAAATTATCAAGCGACACGGCATTCATACGATTTGCGAAGAAGGGCGGTGCCCCAATCGGGCTGAGTGCTATGCCCAAAATACGGCCACGTTTTTACTGATGGGACCTATATGCACTCGGTCTTGTGGATTCTGCCAAGTAGATAAGGGTCATGCGCCCATGCCACTAGACCCTGACGAGCCTCAAAAGGTGGCAGATTCTGTCCGGCTCTTGGGCCTAGCCTATGTTGTGCTCACCGCCGTTGCACGGGATGATTTGCCCGACCAGGGGGCAGGTGGTTTTGCCCAAACGATGCGGGCTATCCGTGAAATGAACCCTGACATTAAGATTGAGGTGCTCACGCCCGATTTTAGGGGCGAAGTTGAATGTATTCAAACGGTTTTGGACGCCAATCCAGTTTGCTTTAACCACAATCTAGAAACGGTGCGTCGCCTTCAGGGACCAGTTCGGCGAGGGGCCAAGTACGAGCGATCGCTCTTTGTCCTAGAAACCGCCAAGCGCCTTAGACCCGATGTTGCAACAAAATCAGGCTTAATGCTGGGTTTAGGCGAAACAGAGACTGAAATTGTGGAGACTATGACGGACTTGAAGAGTGTGGGGTGCGATCGCCTCACTCTAGGCCAATACCTCAGACCCTCCCTCGCCCACCTGCCTGTCGAGAAATATTGGCCCCCTAGCGATTTTGACCACCTAGGGGATGTAGCACGCTCAATGGGCTTTAGCCAAGTGCGTTCAGGGCCGCTTGTGCGAAGCTCTTATCACGCCAGCGACGCATAAAGACTTGCATTTGCACACCGCAATCATCGTTTTTTCAGGTCATGTCACAATAGAGGTATTGACAAGAATAAATTTAGACCTTGATTTTACAGAGATCCCTGACGGGTTAAAATTCTGAGTGGCTGACCTTTTTTTAAAAATTAAAACCGATATTGTGCACTGGTGGGCTGAGTTTAATATTCAGACTCGGCTGATGGCTGCTGCCACCCTTGTGGTGTCTTTAGTCATGAGTGCCCTCACTTTTTGGGCCGTCAACAGCATCCAACAAGATGCACGGCTCCAAGACACCCGTTTTGGGCAAGACCTGGGGCTGTTGATTGCAGCCAACGTTGCGCCTTTGGTGGCAGAACAAAAATATGACGAAGTCACGGCATTTTCTCAAAAATTTTATAACCGCACCTCCAGCATTCGCTACATGCTCTATGCCAACCAAGACGGTGGCATTTACTACGGCATCCCATTTTCTGAGCTTCAGTCCACCAGTTCCTTAACCCTAAAGCGTCGCATTCGGCTACCAGAAAACTATAGTCCGCAGTCTGGTGCCGTGATGGTGCGTCAACACCAAACCCCCGATGGCGAAGTGGCTGATATTTTTGTGCCCCTCATTCAAGAGGAGCGCTATCTTGGGGTCTTGGCTCTAGGCATTAACCCAAATCCCACCGTTGTTACGTCTTCTAGCCTGACCCGCGATGTCACCATTGCGGTTTTTATCGCTATTTGGGTCATGGTCATTCTAGGGGCTGTGTTCAACGCCCTTACCATTACGCGGCCCATCAAAGAACTGGTGGTGGGCGTCACCAATATTACCTCAGGCAACTTTAAGCAGCGCGTCGATCTGCCCTTTGGTGGAGAACTCGGAGAGCTGATCTCTAGCTTTAACGTCATGGCTGAACGCCTAGAGCGCTACGAAGAACAAAATATTGAGGAATTAACAGCGGAAAAAGCCAAGCTCGAAACCCTGGTAAGCACCATTGTGGATGGCGCGATTTTGCTGGATACCGAGATGAAGGTGATCTTGGCAAACCCTACCTCCCGAAGGCTTTTGGGCTGGGAAGACAAAGATATTTTGGGCGGGAATGTTCTCCACATTCTGCCTGATGCGATTCGCGCTGAGCTGACGCGCCCCCTCCAAGAAGCGGCCCAGGGCAAGGCCGATAGCGGTGAGTTTCGCATTACCATCAAAGAGCCACAGCCTCGAACCGTGCGAATTGTGCTGGCAACGGTGCTTGATTCGTCCCGTGAGAAGCCCAAGGGCATTGCAATCACGGTGCAAGATATCACCCGCGAGGTGGAGCTGAACGAAGCGAAAAGTCAGTTCATTAGCAATGTTTCCCACGAACTCAGAACGCCGCTGTTCAATATCAAATCTTTCATCGAAACCCTTCATGAGTACGGCGATAGCCTCAGTGAGGCAGACCGACTAGAGTTTCTAGAAACGGCCAATCACGAAACCGATCGCCTTACCCGCCTCGTGAATGACGTTTTAGACCTCTCACGACTAGAATCGGGCAAACAGTATCGCTTTGAGATGGTCGATTTTGTGCAGCCCGTAGAACAAACGCTGCGCACCTATCA
>JANLSD010000423.1:0-7049 GCA_031362245.1 Acaryochloridaceae cyanobacterium OTE_25_metabat_464
TGCCACCTGCATCGCTAATTGCTGCACTATTTCAGGGGTGAGTTTTCCATCCTGAAACAGTTGGCTCAAGAGCGTTTCTTGAGGGAACTCTCGCATCTGAAGGGCGTATTCTGCAATGGTCTGCTCTGCATCATCCTTGCCAAATCGATACTGACCTGCGCTTTCGAGAATGGGCAATACGCCTAGGTAAAGATCTGGCGACAGTCGTTGGTTGAGGCGCAGTTCTTCATGGCAAAAGTAGCGACGCTTTTCGAGGGTTGTGAAATCTAGAAAGCCAAAGTTAATAGGCTTTTTGATCTTGTAGGCATACTCGCCTGTCAGGAGAATGTAGGAAATATGGGTTTGGAGCAGTTGAATGGGTTCCTGCACGGGATGGGGGTAAAACCCTGGCTGGAGCATCTGTTGAATCAGACGTGGCAATGTTGCATCCATCAGAGTTTGATGCCTGAGAACGAGCCTGCTTATCTCATTTTACTGTGGATGCTCTCATCTCAATCGGCGGGAAAGTAAGGTTGGGAAAGAGTCTACCCAGAGGTGCGTGAAATCCTACGCTCATACAGGCGAACTGAATCATTTTGTCGATGGTCGATCCTTTCCAAGGGCGTGAGAGTTCCTGTGTTGCTTGACGAAGCGGTTTTCCAGAATCGTAGGTTCCTTTACCTTGGGCCATTTTGCCTGGGTAATAATAAAACTGGTAAGAAGATTCTGCTCCAACTTTACAATCCACCAGGTAGGTTGTGACCACGGATAAAACACCACTCTTGCGATAGGGAGAATCTTGGGGATAGGACTCGTCCTTCAACAACCGAACGAAAAGCTTTTTGTTGCCCAGGCTGGATGGCTTTGCAGGCAGTTCGATATAAAGCCGCTGGATATCTTTCCATTCATCGATATCTTTCCATTCATCGATAAGTTTCCATTCTGCCTTGGCAGACATGGGGTTCAAACAGGCGAGTCCCCCTAGAAGAATGGGTGCTGCCATTTTGAACTTGTCCATCAGCCCAAGGTGAAGGTTTGTTTTGATCTTTTCCAAAATTCTAGTCTCACTCACACCTCTTTATTTTAGGGGTGTCTGCCTCAGGAAGGCGATCGCAGCATTGGGCGGCTAGTCCATGAAGCAGCAGGCTCCTGTTGGTATGCCTCCATCAAAAACGCATCGACTTGGATGGCAGCATTACGGGCGATCGACGCTTCTCTAACCAACCCTCCTTGTTCTGCCGTAATCACCCCTGCTGCCACTGCCACTTCCGTCATCTGCCCCGGTTTTCCTGGAGGAATCTCACCACGTAGACTCGCTGCTTTGATAGCTTTCATAAAGGGTTCTGACTGAAGGGTTAACCGCATGGCCTGTTCTAAGCGACCGAGGGCTTCGTCGGGATGGGTGGGGAGATAGATGCCTTGGGTGAGGCGATCGCGCTGTGTTCCTTCTGTCTGCAAAATGCTGGCAACTTTAGTACCTAAAGCATCGGAGGGCAGGGTGCCGATGGGGTTAAATCGCCAAAGGATTGCCCACGGACGCAAGATAGGACTTAGGTTTGCAAATAGCCCTTCAAATGCATGCTGGATTTGAGCGAAGGTGTACTGCATCGCCCAATCGATTAGGGGGAGATCTTCTGGCAGACTGCCTTCTGCTTCAAAGCGTCGCAGGGTGGCGGTGCCCAGATACATCCAGGTCAGTACATCGGCAAAACGTCCGGTGAGGGTTTCGCGGCGTTTGAGGGTGCCACCAAAAACTACCATAGCGAAGTCGCTGAAGAGGGCAAAGGTAGCGGAAGCCCAAGCCAGTTTGCGATAGTAGCGTGCCGTTGGCCCTCGGACGGGGGCGGGTGCTAAGGCTCCTCGGGTTAAGCTCAGCAAAATGGCTCTGATCTTATGGCGTACCATCGAACCGAAATGTGGCCAAATCACCTGATCGAAGGCGACAACATCAGAATGCTGTAAAGCCTCAATTTCGGCATAAATATAGGGATGGCTGCGAATGACACCCTGCCCAAAAATCATGAGGGTGCGGGTGAGGATGTTTGCGCCTTCAACGGTAATGGAGATGGGAGTTGCGGTGTAGATATTCGCCAGTAGGTTATGAGGGCCGCGACAGATGCCGGAGCCGCCGAGGATGTCCATGCCGTCGTTGATAATTTGGCGGGAGAGTTCTGTGGTGCTGTATTTGGCGATCGCCGACACAACCGCTGGCTGTTCGCCACCATCCACAGCCCCACAGGTGAAGAGACGCACGGCATCTATCATATAGGTCAGTCCGCCAATGCGGGCGAGGGGTTCTTCTACGCCTTCAAAGCGTCCAATGGAGAGACCAAACTGTTTGCGAACGACGGCATGGGCACCTGCTACACGAGAGACCAGCTTTGCGACACCCGTGCAGGTGGCAGGGAAGCTAATACCGCGTCCTGAGGCGAGGGACTGCATCAGCATCTTCCAGCCTTGGCCTGCTTGTGCTACGCCGCCAATGATTTGATCGATGGGAATTACCACGTCTTTGCCTTCTAGGGGCGCGTTGTAGAAGGGAACACTCATGGGATCGTGTCTGTGGGTTTGGACCACGCCAGGGGTATGGGTGGCGATTAAGGCGCAGGTAATGCCAACATCTTCGCCTTTACCGAGGAGATTTTCAGGATCTTGGAGCCGGAAGGCAAGGCCGAGGAGGGTGGCGATCGCCCCCAGCGTAATATACCGTTTCTGCCAGTTTAGGCGAAGGTAAAGTTGTCCATCTTCGCCTCTAAACACAACACCGTGGGAGGTAATACTGGCAGCATCGGAACCCGCATGGGGTTCTGTTAGGGCAAAGCATGGGATTTCTTCGCCACGGGCTAAGCGAGGGAGGTAGTATTCTTTTTGTTCTGGCGTACCGTAGCGCAGCAAGAGCTTTGCGGGGCCAAGGGAGTTGGTAACTCCGACGGTGGCAACATGGGTAAAGGAGCGGGATGCTAGTTTGGTCATGACGGCGCTGTAGGCCAGGTTGGTGAATCCTAGGCCGCCGTATTCTTTGGGGATCATCATGCCAAAGAAGCGTTCTTGACGAAGGTAGTTCCATACGTCTGGGGGGAGATCTTTGTGTTGGTAAATTTCCCAATCCGTTGCCATGCGGCAGACTTGTTCTACGGGGCCATCTAGGAAAGTTTGAATGTCGGGTGTGATTTGCGGGTAGGGTTCGTTGAGGATGCGTTGGAAGTTGGGTTTGCCGGAAAAGAATTCACCCTCAATCCATACGGTTCCAGCTTCGATTGCGGCTTTTTCGGTTTCGGAAATATTGGGCAATAGTTTTAAGGCGCGAACTGCTTTCACCATTTGCGAGGTGAGGAGAATTTGACGCAGTTTTGGGATGTTCAGAATGGTTGCAGCTATGCCAAAGCCTATCCAAAGCCAAACTGGAGCCTGCGCAATCCAAAGGACTGTTGCAGCGTAGAGCGTCCAAGACCAAAGGGGAACGCCGATATAGCCCAAGGTAAAGAATGCTAGGGCAAGGAGGGCGATCGCTGAGAGGAGGAAAATCATGGTCAAGCCTCCCGATATGTGAAATTAGAGCCAATCTGAGGTGAGCGAAGAAACTGACCGACAACGCTTCTCTGAGAATTGAGATTCTGCTCTTACCTCTGTGCTCGGAATCTGCTATTTCTATTCTAGTTCGAGGGTTTAGAGACCGTCCAGAAGATTGCGTTATGTTGTGAGGGAAGGGTTGAGCTAGTTTCTGGCGATCTCCGTGGTATGGATTGTAAATGCGATCGCTTCCTTATGGGTCAGTACAACAGCAGTTCAATCCTATCAAAGGGTTCAAAAATGACCGCGATCCAGATATTAGCTACTATCCAGAAAATAGGCATCAGGAATAATACTGAAGCTATACGCCTAAATGTCAGCATGGGTTAAACTATGGATTAATGTCGGCCTAAACCGCTGGCAGGGCGATGAAGGCGGAACCTTGTCGGCCTAAGTGCCATCTGAGGCTGTTTAGGTGGATAAAAGTTAGCTTTTGACTCCTGTGCGGATGTTTAGACGGATAGATCTCCGTCTAAATGTCAAGATTTACTGAATAGATGGATTAGTTTTCGCTTTTAGTAGCCCTGCGGGGTAATTAGGCGGATAGTAGAATTATTATGTGCCAGCTCCAGTTTCGGTCAAAGTGCTAATTTTTATAGGTTTTATCGATCAGGATCTTCCAAAAGCAGCTTTTAATAACTCATAAAAATTAAGGGCAATAATGAAGGTAAGAGAAGCAATTACTGAGCTAGAAGAAACAAAGCTTTACGTTCAATTATTGTCCCTCAGTGAGGATTATGCTGAACGAATTAAAATATTTGTTAAGGGGATTGAGCCACTTATGGCGTCAATCAAAAACTACTTCCCTTTTTACACTCGCCATGATGTACATCATGGTTATCAAGTAGTTAGTAGAATGAAGCAATGCCTGATTGACTCGTGCTTTGATTCTACGCAGCCAGAGGCGTTGACAGAGCAAGAGATTTTTTTACTTATTGCAGCTGCATATGCCCACGATCTAGGGATGGCTGTCTTTCCCGGAGAAGAGGAGTTATTAAAAGAAAAGCTCGGGCTTACTTCTAAAGATGGTTGGGAGACAAGTGAGATTCTTCAAAGCTACTTAAGGCAAAATCATTCAAGTCGTGGCGGTACATATATAGACCAAAATGCGGAACATCTAGGTGTCCCTCGTAACCTTGTGGCGGCGTTGGATCTTATGATGAAGGCTCATAATTACTCCATTCCCCAACTTGAAAAAGAGCTTGATCGCCCATTCGCGGCTGGTCAGAAAGAATGCGATCTTGCTCAATTAGCCGTCATTGTATGTGTGGCTGACGCCATTGAGTTTAGTGATACTCGTGTAGTAGATGGTGTCCTTGAGCAACTGAGTATGAACCAAAGTCCAGAAGCACAAATCTCTTATGCTGAAAACATGAAGCATGTATGCACAGGAGATAGTCTTGCAGTAACTCAAGACGGCCACATCATTGTGAGTGGAACTTTTGCAGATGAAAATATACTAGCTCTTGCGCATCGTACCTTCGATCAAATGGAGGAATGGATTCAAGGCTACAGTGACATCGACCGCCGTGCTATGCATAAGAGGCTTAAAGTGAGAGGGGGAGCATTTCAGCGTGATCTTGCTCTTAGCTGTGGAGAGTTCCATCGCCTCGGCGTAAGACTAAATAAGCGCAGTGTTATAGATCTAATCGCATCTAATGCAGTTTGGCATAGTGATCAAGGTATAGCCTTGCGGGAACTGGCTCAGAATTCTGTGGAAGCCTGTCGCTATCGAGCACATCATTCAGCTCCTTCAGACAAGTATAGTCCTGAAGTTCGCATTATGTTTGACAGGCCAAATCATTCTGTGTTGGTCATTGATAACGGTTGTGGAATGTCTGAGCGTACAGTTCTGAATAATTTATTAACCGTTGGTAGTAGTCGATCATGTGAGGCCACATATACTGAAAGTGACTATGCACCAATTGCTCGCTTCGGCATTGGCTTCTGGTCTGTTTTTACAATTTCAGAGGTCGCTACTGTATCTACTGCAGCGTTTGAAAATTATAGAGGTAAGCCCAGTGAGGCTCAGTATGCAAAAGGCTTCGAGTTTAAAGTCCAATTAACAGAGCTAAAAGATTTCACAGTCTTTAGCCCTATTGAAAGAGCTTGCGGTACTAGTGTATCGTTGAAACTCAAGCCTGAGGTAATAATTGACGATGTCTATGTGGCATTGAAAAGTCAACTGCTTTGCTCAATGGTTTCTTTAATTCTAGAGTCAGACGGTACTGAAGAACGGTTTAAGTCAGATCCTCCAGATGTAAATGCAGAAACGTTGCATGGAGTACGCCGCCAGAAAGCTGAGAGTCTTGGAATCAAGGTCTTTCAACATAGAGGGGAAACTGAGCAAACATCTTTATCCCTTGGCATGGCGTACCGAATGGAGAATGGTAAAGCTACATTTATGGCTAAGCCAGGTATTCCCATGTATAGCGTGATAGAACGTATGTTTAAGCAACAGTCAGCCATCTGTGGATTTTCAGTCCCTACTCGTGTACCCCTATGTATAGATCTCCTCCGAGTCGGTACCTATAATGCAAATTCCATTACACCGAAGGGATTCGAGTTCTCCATAGATAGGCAACAGCTCAACAGTAATGCAGCAGCGACGCTATTCATGGATGATATAAGAAAGCTCATTCATGAGGGGTATCGTACCTTTCTAAGGAGTACAGATTCGTACCATCCTAAAACAATTTACACTTTGCAGATGGAAGCTGCGAGTAACGGTGGCAATGTTTATGATCAATTTACAGGTTCAGAACTAGCCATGGCTCGAGAAAGCTATCCCGACCTAATATGTAGCAAGCTAATTCCAGTTGATTGCATTTCATCATTTAGCCAAGCAGATGCGAAAGCAAAATTTTTAAACATAACTGAATTGTCTGAAACTAATGGTATAGCTTTTTGCTTACAAACACAGCGCAATTTTTTGAGTTATGAACCTAAAGCCCATTTTTCTGAAGAAACTCAAGCAGCATTAAGCATTGCGTATCAAATTGTCCAGAATTTCATTAAAGAAGTTCGACCAAATGTGCCAGTCTATCTTATGCCACCTGATAGAAACTTCTCAATGCTTTTCGATAATAACCCTTCTGCTAGTGTGACAGTAGTAACCTTAAATCAGCAATTAGAAATTTGCTTACTAAAAGTCGATTTAGGTGATATTAACTATCAAGAGGAATCAACAGATGTTGTTCCGGAAATTAAAGGCACTTGGGCTGGCACGATTTACTGGCGAGAGTTTAGCACTCCTGATAATAAACCTTACTTATTTCTTGGTCGTTATCGAGTTTTGATTGACCCTAGAAGCGATCTATATTCATACATTAAACAGTTAACTGATGACAAGAGATACGCCTGGTTGACTGACAAAACTTTCGCTTGGCGGTTGAAACCGCAGCTACAAGAACGAAATCCGCCTGCGCGGATTGTTGGAACCCCTGATATATTTAGTCTGCGTAGGCAGACTTTGTTCTTGTAGGCGCGATTTCAATCGC
>JANLSD010000023.1:0-12250 GCA_031362245.1 Acaryochloridaceae cyanobacterium OTE_25_metabat_464
TCCGATTCGGATTGAATAGCTAAACAAATTAAAGCACCGCTTCTCTTGATTGAGGGGCGGTGTTTTTTGGTGGGTAAAATTTTTGGGGTAGGGGCGCAAGGCTTGCGCCCTTTCCAGGGTGTGCGTCCTTTTGGGTGGGGGGTGTCGCCTGAGATTTTCGGTTTGTTGCGGAGATGGTGGGGTCGTAATATTGGGGGTGACTTCCCCCAAACTCCCCGCTGAGGGACGGCTGCGTCCCCCAGACCCCCTCCAGAAAGGTGTGCGGGATTGTCTAATGGAGGTTTTGTAAAGCCAGAGACGCGTTATAGGGGTATGCTAAAAGCTGTCTGGGGTGTATGTAAAAACAGACCTTTTTTAGCTCAGGTATCTTTTTCAGTAACAAATAAATCATTAATGGATCGTCGTTCTTTTCTGCTTAGCCTTGGGACGCTTGCGCTTAGCCAAGGTTTAATGGGGTGTCGTCGCAATACTTCTTTGCTGCAAGTGGGTCTTGTGGCGCAGAGTTTACCGGCTCAACTGGTGTCTAGATTTAGTTCAAGTATTAATGCAGAAGCCGATCTCAAGCTTTTATTGGCTGCTAATGCAGAACAGCTTTTTACGGAGCTTCAGCAAAATTCAAATCCTAAATCAGAGCCTAAGCGGCAACCTAATTTTATTGAGCGTATTCTCAATGTCGTTTTTGGGCCTCCCCCCACTGCAATTTCTCCTGTGATAAGTTTGGGAGACTACTGGCTCCAAACGGCAATAGACCAAAACCTGATCAACCCTTGGCCTATCAATCATCTCAAGGGATGGGACACCTTGGATCCAAAATGGCAGAATATGGTACGGCGCGATCGCAAAGGTCAACCCTCGCCCGTTGGCGAAATTTGGGGTGCCCCCTATCGCTGGGGAGCGACCGGCATTGCCTATCGCAAAGATAAATTTCGGGATCTGGGCTGGACGCCTACGGACTGGTCTGATCTATGGCGACCGGAATTAAAGAATAAAATCAGCCTGCTCGATCAGCCCCGTGAGGTGATTGGCTTGACCCTCAAAAAGCTGAATCACTCCTACAACTCCCCAAACCTAGAAGCGATTCCAACCCTACTTGCAGAACTCAAAGCCTTAGATCAGCAAGCCCAGTCCTATAGTTCCAGCCACTACCTGCAACCCCTGCTCTTAGAAGACACTTGGGCTGCCGTGGGTTGGTCTGCGGACATTTTAAAAACTCAGAGCGAGGAATCCGAGATTGGATTTGTGATTCCCCAGTCTGGCACTGCCCTCTGGAGCGATATCTGGGTTTGGCCCAAGGTTGGCTCCTCAGACGCAAAACTCCTCGAAAAATGGGCAACGTTCTGGTGGCAGTCTGACATCGCAAAATCCCTCACGCAATTTACCGATGCAGCGTCCACGGTTCGTCTAGAAAATCTGCCACCAGGCCCTACGGCCCAATTTCTTTCAAGCAAACCCTGGTTCAGTAAAAGTGATCTGTTAGAACCCCTCTCTGACACAACCCGCCAACAGTACGAATCCCTATGGCAGAAAATGCGGGCATAAAACTGAGGCAATTTTTCGTAGGGGCGCAAGGCATTGCGCCCTTCCAAGGTTATTGGCAGTGGCAATTTCGGCAATCTCCTTATCCCCCAGAGATTCAATCATCAGGGCGAAGGTAATCGAACAACCGATCGCCCGAATCTGCCCGAATCAAGGCCATCACCACATCCGGCAGAGCCATAACACTGGGATAAACCAAATATCGGGATTCCCATCGAGGCTGAAATTTGTCCTTATAGGCATGTAAACCTTTGAAGTTATAAAACCGATTGAGATGACGGTAAAGATAGCGCACCCCCTTTTCTAGGCGTCGAGCATTATCCACATCTCCAACGCCAGCCAACGCCGACAGGCCAATATTAAACCCCGCATAGCCTTGGGCCTTATAGTGCTCAAACATCCCCGTAAATAAAAAGTCCATCGTACCAGGAGGCGCTTCTGTTCGCCGTCGCATCAAATCCACCGTGGCATTTTTAGACTGATAAGGGTTCACAACATTCGCAAAGGCAATGATTTGCTGGGCTTCATCCTTTACTAAAAAGACATCACAATGGCCGATGTAGGCTTCATCAAACCAACCCAGGGAAAACCGCTTTTCCGCCCCCTGCATTTCAATCAACCACTCATCACTAATGGTGCGCAGTTCACTCAATACGGTCAGTGAAATCGGTGGCTCAAGACGTTCAAGAGCGTAGCCCAAACGCTTGAATTTATTGAGGCTGGTGCGCAGATCTTGTTTTGCTTTCCCTGACATCGTGAAGGCGGTTAAATCCACCACGCCCTCTTCGCCAATTTTGAGGGTGTTAAATCCCAAGGATCGATACAGTGAAAGGTGATCTGGCAAAACTTGGTAAAAGCCTGGGTGCCAGTCATTGCGATCGCAAAATGCCTGAAACCCCCAAATCGCCTCCTTGAAATCCGACTCAGGGCCAATCGGATCTCCTAGGGCGATCGCCCCCCTTCCCTTAGGGACATAGGCAATCATGGTCTGACCACTGGGGCTAAAGTAATAGGCTTTATCCTCAAATAGCGTAAACCGCGCCAAGGAAGAACATCCATAATGCTCAACAATCTCAGCCGCACGTTGACACTCCACCTTAGAAGCAGGTTTACCTCGAAGCAAAACGGGCCGTAAGATCATGAAAAACGCATAGGTTAACGTGACCGCTCCAACCAAATAAATCGAACTTTCAAAAAAACGCCCCCAGCGAGAAGTCGCAACCAATCCAGCATTATCATCCGTAAAAAACATAGCGACAGTCTGGAGCATTGCCCCCCATAGACTGAAGCGGGAATTAAAGCTATGACGCTGGAGGTAAAACCCAACCGTCCCATACAAAAGCGTGAATACCAGTGCCCCCAACAGAACACGAATCCCCTGACCAATGGAGGGCGGATCTGACGAGGCCGTGAAGATATTGCGCATCAGAATGAGCTGGCTCAACAGCACAATCGTGAACAAGCCTTCGACGTAATACCATCCCCGCACAAAATTCAAAACAATGGAAATAATCAGCAGCCCAATGGTCAACAGCCAAGCGACTCGCTTGCGCCGCAACAAGTTTGCCGCCAACATCAACAGAAAAAAACCACTCATTACTGAAAAGAAATGAGCGGAGGACTTTACATCAAAGGGTGAGATAGCCCGCAGCCATACCATCCGATCCAGAAGTCTAGGGGCGACGGCAGACAGTACATTAATTACGCCAGTGCAGGCGGTCAAGAACGCAGCAGACCATAGTCCAAGACGTCTATACTGTTTCGGATTGAGCGCTTTAGAAATCATGAACCCCATTAAAATGCAG
Source organism: Acaryochloridaceae cyanobacterium OTE_25_metabat_464 (assembly GCA_031362245.1). Lineage (GTDB taxonomy): Bacteria > Cyanobacteriota > Cyanobacteriia > Thermosynechococcales > Thermosynechococcaceae > JAAURS01. The sequence continues at coordinate 3,342 of JANLSD010000023.1, forward strand.
CATTGTACTTGGCATCCTGATAGGATGCACCCACCAAAATATTGAGCCAATCGGTCGGCACTCAAGTTAACCCATGCCGCTGTGACATCATTCTATCGGAAGAACCTCAGAACGCTACAAAGGGAAAATCCTCCACCACAACTCAAAGCTCAAAGAACTCAGTGCGGTTGTTGCGCCAAAGCCTCTTTAAAACTTTTCCCCACATAGGTCAAAGAATCTGTCGCGTGTTTATGGTCGTAGTTCCAGCCAAAATCAGGGCCAGAAAGTCCATGTCCGCCAGGAAACGCATTAAATTCATTATTCACCCTTAGTTCCTTAAGGGTTTCGTGGAATTCACGACTTGAGTTGAGAAAGGTTGCATCCATAACATCATCTTTTCCGGCATCAATATAGACACGCACATTTTTAAGCTGCTCTGCCGGAATATCTCGCACAAAAGCATTTGGGCTATTTTCTGGGCCACTTTTGTCAGTGAAGTAACCAATCTGGCTAAAAAACACATTAAATTGCCCCAAATGACGCAACCCAATATTAAAGGCACCCCATCCACCAGAGGAGAGTCCACCGATCGCCCACAATCTAGGACTGTCATAGGTGCGAAACTTTTGGCTTACCACCCCAGGCAATTCTGAACCAATTAAGGTGCCCACATCCCCATTAGGACCATCGAAATACTCGGGGTCAAAAAATGGGCTAGATCCGCGCTGATCGTTGCCGTCTGGAGTAATGACAATGGAAGGTGGCAGTTTTTGCGTCTGGTAAAGACGGTCTAAGACTGGCAAAATGCCAATTTTTTTAACCCAAGCCTGCTCCGTATCATGCCCGCCGTGGAGCATAAAAATAACGGGGTACCGTTTTTGAGGATTCTTTTGATAGCTTGGCGGCAAAATGACGCCATATCGGCGCTCGGTTCCCATCGCTTTACTCTGGAACGTTTCGACCTTAAAAGATAACTTTCCACTGGGATCATCAATGGGGGGCGGATTGAGGGGTGGCGCTTGGGCAACGAAAACATACCAGTATCCAGCTAGCCCCAACAGCGCTAAAAGTCCGGTACCAATGGCTAAAGACTTTACGCCAAATAACTTCATATCGTGACTTGAAAATTAGAATCAAAAAGCTGGCCCCAAAACCTTAGCATCAAACGCTCGCTAGAAAAATTCTGTGCCGTACACAGGGCTAATCCATACTTTACAGGGCGCTTTGATGGGGGGAACGGTCAGACGGGCCTGCCGCTGTTCCCAGGGATTGAGGAGGGCGGGCTTCACATTCGCAGGAAATTCACAGGTGTATGACCCTAACAGATAATTTTGTTGATCCAAGACCAAAAGGTGATACCCGGCAGCGCTGGTGGTTGCCCCAAATCGTTTTAGGAAGGCGTAGCGTTCCAGATAGGTATAGCGACTCCAGAGGTCGGGACGAATCACGGCTCGCACTTGGCTTGTGAGATCTGCGGGACGACGATAGGCAAACCAATTGGTTAGCATTTTGTCCCCAAACTGCTGATTGGCCCACCATAGCCCTGGAACGGTAAGACTTTTCTCAGAAGGGGTATTGGCCTTGACTTGGGGCTTTTGGACAGGGGTTTGCAAAAGCTTTAGGACTGAATCCGGCGCTTTTAAGCCAAAGTCTGACGCGAGCAAGGGTCTTGAATCGCACAACAACCCTAGGCAAGCACTGAGACCCAAAAGGCTAAAACTCAACCCGTGAGAAATGGGTCGGAGCGACGAGCGAGAGGTAAACATAAAATACCTCTACCTGCGGTGAAGGAGGGATGAAAACAGCAATTCTCATTATGGAAACTTAGTGCAAAAGGCATTGAGAACATGCTTTACACCCTGCATTACCCCCCTCAATCCCCCCTTGCTCTGGGCGTAGCCGCTCTGAAAGAGCTAGGGGGGAAGAAGAGACCAGTCTATGGCACCCTCCCCTTGGCAAGGGGAGGGCTGGGGTGGGGTAGTGCAAGGTCTACAGGCTGGAATCTACTGTTTATGACTAATTCCGCATAATGAGAAGTGCTTGGATAAAGATAATAGATTAGACGAAACCTCAAGAACGAAGGTTGCAGATGAACTGCCATTGCTCAGCCGTAACGGGCTGGACGGAAAGCCGACATCCTTTTTGTAACAGCATCATATCGTTTAATTCTGGCGATCGCAGCTTCAGTTCATCCAGCGTAATGGGTGGCACAAAGGCAGACTCAAACTGCACATCTACCATCATCCAACGGGGGGCATCTGGGTTACTTTTAGGGTCGTAGTAGGGGCTAACGGGGTCAAAGGCAAAGGAGTCTGGGTAGGCTTCCCGCACAATTTTGGTAATCCCCACAATGACTTGGGGTTTGACGTTGCTGTGATAGAAAAACACGCGATCGCCCAGCTTCATGTCATCCCGCATAAAGTTGCGGGCCTGATAATTGCGCACCCCTTCCCAGGGGGTGGTTTGCTGGGGCATCCTCTGAAGATCATCCCAAGAAAAAACATTGGGTTCCGTTTTCATGAGCCAGTATTTCATCGGATGGGGTTCACCTAAAAATCCGCACTCAAGGGTGTACGCGGGAATGGTATCACATCACGGATATTGGCCATTCCCGTTATTAACTGAACCAACCGCTCAAACCCAAGTCCAAACCCAGCATGGGGTACCGTGCCATAGCGTCGTAAATCCAGATACCAACTATAGTCTTCATGGCTGATGTGCATCGCACTCATGCGACGCTCTAAAACGTCTAAACGCTCTTCGCGCTGAGAGCCGCCAATGATTTCGCCAATGTTAGGGACCAAAATATCCATTGCCGCAACGGTGCGCTCATCGTCGTTGAGGCGCATATAAAATGCTTTGATGCCCACGGGATAGTCTGTGACAATGACGGGACGCTTGAACAATTCTTCGGCAAGGTAGCGTTCGTGCTCGGACTGGAGGTCTAGGCCCCACTCTACGGGATACTCAAAGCTACGGGTTGCTTTTTCGAGCTGGGCGATCGCATCAGTATAGGTAATTCGCGCAAATTCGGAATGGATGATGGTTTCGGCGGTGGCGATCGCCGAGGGGTTAATCCGCTCGTTGAAAAACGCCATGTCTTCAGGGCATTGCTCCAACACCGTCTTGAAAATATGCTTCAAGAACGCTTCAGCCAAATCCATGTCCCCTTGGAGATTGCAAAAGGCCATTTCTGGCTCCACCATCCAAAACTCAGACAGGTGGCGAGAGGTGTTGGAATTTTCAGCCCGAAACGTAGGCCCAAAGGTATAGACATTGCTAAAGGCCATTGCCATAATTTCGGCCTCAAGCTGACCGCTCACAGTCAGGTAGGTAGGCCGACCAAAAAAGTCTTGGCTGAAATCCACGCTTTGGTCGGCGGTTTTAGGAATCTGGCTCAGATTCAAGTTTGTGACCGCAAACTGCTCTCCAGCGCCCTCACAGTCCCCTGTGGTGATGATGGGCGTATGCACCCACATAAAGCCCCGAGATTGGAAAAAGTCATGAATTGCCGCTGAGCAGGCATTGCGAACTCGGAAGACAGCCCCCATGGTGTTGGTGCGCGATCGCAAATGGGCGATAGTGCGCAAAAACTCAAAGGAGTGGCGTTTTTTCTGGAGCGGATAGGTCTCTGCGTCGGCAGTACCCCAGACTTTTACCGTCTGCGCCTGGAGTTCGACACGCTGGTTTTTCCCTTGAGACGCCACGAGGACACCCTCTACAGTGACGGATGCGCCAGTGGTGAGCGATCGCAAAAGGTCTTCGTAACTTGGCAAGGTTGACGCCATCACCACCTGTAGCCCTTGCAACGATGACCCATCATTGACCTCAAGAAACGCAAACCCTTTCAGCTCGCGCTTAGTTCGAACCCAGCCAGACAACGTAACGGTGTCCCCCGGTTCTCCGTGGCGCAAAAGGTCAATCATTCGTCGGCTCGTCATGAATCGTTTATACCGGATAGGGCCAGAATCGCTCTCATCGTCTCTCCTTAGTCTAATGCGCGAAGACTCATCGGCCTATACCTCGAATAGGTCTCAGGCCCATCAAACTTGAACCATCCACTAGAAATCAGGGGAGATGGTGGATTAGCCTACCCATTTTTCGCCTTAAAATTAACACCCTAAAATTAAAATAAAAACCCTTCAAAGCCATCAACTTTTTGCAGAGCTATAGAAAGGGGCAAAACAACAAATACTAAGACTAAAAAAAAGCAGAACCTATGATAGCCATTAACGTCTAGCGATATTCTATTGAGTAACTGGAATCATCATTACCCATCAAAAAACCAGTGTAAAAATACTTATAACTTTACTTTAGGAGAATGTTAGGCTAGTATTGCCAAACTTGAGATCAATATGCCAGATTGGTGGCAACTCGAAACATCTTAGTGCAGATGTTCGTCTTAAGAATTGTGCCTACCGCCCGTTAACCTTGTTCAATCCTGGTTTGGATAAAAAAATGACTCGTCCTGCTCAATCGCTAGTTTTGATTGCCCTATCGACCTTTGTTTCTGCAACGGCCCTTACCGCAAGCCCATCATCTAGCCAGCAGATCTCTCCACCTCCGCTTCTCCCAGGTCAGGGTAATTCTTCTTCTGAAACTGTAACAAACGCGAACCAGGCAGATTACGTCCTTGGCCCTGGAGATCAGCTCAAGATTGACATGTTTGGTCAAAATGATCTGTTTACGGCCCCCTTTAGCGTCCTGGTTGACGGTAGTCTTACATTGCCTTTTGTGGGACGCACCTTTGTCGGCGGTAAAACCATCCGCGAAGCAGAAGCCGGCATCACAGCACAGTATAAAAAGTTCTTTAAGCGCCCCTACCTCACCTTAGTTTTAGTGGCTCCCCGTCAGCTTACCCTCGCCGTCTCTGGGGAAGTGGTTAAGCCAGGAACCTATCCTTTTACCGGAACCGGACAAATTCCGACCGTTTCGCAGCTCCTGAAGCTTTCCGGCGGCGTCACCCCCTCAGCCAACCTTCGCAACATTCAGGTACGACGCTCCAAATTTGACCAACCCAGTAAGTACGACACCATTTCAGTTGACTTAATGAAGCTGATCCAAAGTGGAGATATTAGTCAAGATATTCGCCTTAGAGATGGAGACATCATCGTCGTTCCCGCTTCAGAGAGGCCCTCTTTAGAAGACTTTGCCGCTGCGGTCAACTCAAGCTTTGCGGCTGATAATACCCAGCCTCTCAATATTGCTGTCGTCGGACAAGTCTTTCGTCCAGGCCCTTATATTGTTCAAGCCAGTAATTCAGTGATTGGAGCCGCTGGATCTCAGGGTTCATCATCGGGTGGCGCAAATTCTAGAAATTTACCGACGGTTTCTCAAGCGATTCAATTGGCAGGTGGCATTAAACCCGAAGCCGATGTTCGTAAAATTCAGGTGCGGAGAGTATCTCGTACCGGAAATGAGCAGCTTTTGTCGGTCGATCTCTGGAAGATGCTTCAAGAAGGCGATATCCGACAAGATATTCCCCTCCAGCAGGGCGACACCGTAGTCATTTCAAAGGCAGCCGTACCGCTTACCGCTGAAGAGCTACAGTTTATTTCAGATACAACGCTGTCTCCAGCCACCATTGATGTCAATGTCGTTGGAGCCGTGATCAAGCCTGGAACCGTCAAAATCAAACCCAATACACCACTCAATACTGCTGTTTTGGCAGCAGGTGGATTCGATCAAAAACGGGCTAACAAGAAAGTTGTTAAGCTGATTCGGCTCAATCCTGACGGCACTGTCAGCGAACGGAAAATCAAGCTTTCGTTTAATGCACCTGTCAATGAAGAGAATAATCCTGCACTGCGCAATAACGATGTCGTAGTGGTTGATCGTTCTGGCCTCGCCGCTTTTGGCGATACGACGAGCGGCATATTTGGGACGTTAGGATCCTTCAGCTTCCTCAGAACGATTGTTGGGTTCTAGAGTCAAAGCGATTTCCAACACCAAATCCACCGCAACCTAGAGGCGCGTCTACGTGTGCGCCCAATCAGAACAGTGAGAAGGATATAAATGGGGTCATGCTAAAGCATGACCCCATTTGTGATGAAATACCCTCCTTTCAGCATCAGTTCAAATGAGAAAGTTAGGCTAGCCCGTTGGATTGTGTATCACAGACGATTACACTTAACCACAGAGCTTTCAGATTTTCCTGCAAAGTTTTGTAGGCAGCAATTTCAATCGAGCACAGAAGGTAAAGGATCCTATGCGAATTCTCTTTGTGGCAGCAGAAGCCTCCCCCATCGCTAAAATTGGCGGGATGGGGGATGTTGTAGGTGCACTGCCTAAGTTTCTGCGCCGGATGGGGCACGATGTTCGCATATTTTTGCCTTACTACGGCTTTCTCGACGACAAAATGGAAGTCCCCAAAGACCCAGTCTGGTGGGGCTATGCGATGTTCCATCATTTTGCCGTGTACGAAACGATCTTACCTGGAACCGACGTCCCGCTTTACCTGATGGGCCACCCTTCCTTTGCCCCACGACGGATCTATGCGGGGGAGGATGAAGACTGGCGGTTCACGTTTTTCTCCAATGGGGCAGCGGAGTTTTGCTGGAATTATTGGAAGCCTCAAGTGCTCCACTGTCATGACTGGCATACAGGCATGTTACCCGTATGGATGCATCAATCCCCAGATATCAGTACGGTTTTTACCATTCACAATTTGGCGTATCAAGGCCCTTGGCGCTGGAAACTCGATCAAATCACCTGGTGTCCTTGGTATATGCAGGGCCATAACCTGATGGCGGCAGCGGTACAGTACGCAGACCGCGTCAATACGGTCTCGCCCACCTACGCTGAGCAGATTAAGACGAAGGAGTACGGCGAGACCCTCGAAGGGCTACTCTCATTCATTGGCGATCGCACCACTGGCATCCTCAACGGCATTGACACGGAGGTCTATGACCCCGCCACGGACAAATATTTAACCAAAACCTACACCGCCGACACCCTCGATAATCGTAAGGTCAATAAAGTTGCCCTTCAAGAAGAATTGGGGCTAGAAGTTAATTCCAAAGCCTTTTTATTGGGGATGGTCTCGCGGCTGGTGGAGCAAAAGGGCTTAGACCTGATTCTGCAAATGATGGATCGGTTCTTGTCTTATACCGATGCCCAGTTTGTGGTGTTGGGAACAGGCGATCGCTACTACGAAACCCAGCTTTGGCAATTGGCCTCCCGCTTCCCAGGTCGGGTCTCCACCCAGCTTTTGTATAGTGAATCCCTCTCTCGCAGAGTATATGGAGGAGCCGATGCCTTCTTGATGCCCAGCCGATTTGAACCCTGCGGCATTAGTCAGTTGATTGCCCTGCGCTATGGCTGTGTGCCCGTGGTGCGGCGCACAGGTGGCCTGGTGGATACCGTGACCCACCACGTCCCCAGTGAAAGCATTGGCACCGGATACTGCTTTGACCGCTACGAACCCCTAGATTTATTTACCTGCTTGGTCAGAGCCTGGGAAGGATTCCAGTATCGTGAGCCTTGGCGGGCGCTCCAGCAGCGAGGGATGGCCCAAGACTTTAGCTGGTCGAAGTCGGCTTTAGACTACAACCAAATGTATAACGAGCTTCTCGGACTACCTGGAGACACAATGCCGACCTTATCTGCCGTCGCAGAAACCATTGCTTGAGGTAAAGACCAAGCGTTGGTAGGGGCGCAAGGCCTTGCGCCCTTCTTATGAAGCTTATAAGTACCTGTACAAAATTAATTTCATAGGACTTATGCTCTACACCTTGCACTACCCCAACCCAGCCCTCCCCTTATAAAGGGGAGGGAGCCAGTTCTGGGATTCTTCCCCCCTTTATAAGGGGGGATTGAGGGGGGTAGTGCAAGGTGTAGCTCTTGTTCAACTACTTACAGCAGTAACTAACTTCTTTGCTAGATCACCGAATCGGTTTTAGACCTGCCAAGGCTAAAATACCGGGAATCAGATCTTCGCGCCGGACAGCCATCATATGAACGCCCTGGCAAAGGTCTTTGGCGATGCGCACCTGTTCAGCAGCGATCGCCACCCCTTCTTGCAACGGGTCAGCCGCCTGTTCAAGGCGCTCAATCATCCAATCTGGAATCGAAACGCCGGGGACATTGCGGTTAATAAATTGTGCATTTTTGGCAGACTTGAGCAAAAAGATCCCAGCCAACACAGGTTTGCCGTGGGGCGCTGCAATCTGGGTCATAAATTTTTCAAGCCGTTCAAAGTCAACAATCATCTGACTTTGGAAAAACTGTGCCCCTGCCTCAACCTTGCGCTCAAACCTTCGCTGTAGGCTAGACCAGCTCGAAATCTGGGGGTCAACGGCGGCACCTGCCAACAGTTGGGCTGCGCCATCGGGGAGAGGTTTATCGTTTGAGTCTAGCCCTGCGTTGAGCTTCTGGATGGTTTGGAGCAGCCGCACCGATTCTAAATCAAACACCGCACGGGCCTTGGGGAAATCCCCTGCGGTAATGGGATCTCCGGTTAAGGCCAAAATATTGTGAATGCCGAGGGCCGATGCGCCTAATAAATCGGCCTGAAGCGCAATGCGGTTGCGATCGCGGCAGGCCATTTGACACACAGGCTCAATGCCATGCTTTTGGAGCAGCAGCGCCGCAGCAAAAGAAGACATCCGCATCACCGCCCGACTGCCATCGGTGATATTGATGGCATGAGTCCAATCTTTTAGTTTGAGAGACTGCTCCAACATATGCTCTGGGTTGGATCCTTTCGGAGGAGCCACCTCAGCGGTAATAAGAAACTCGCCCGTTCGCATCGCTGCCGCGAAGGATGATGCTGGGTTCTGGATTGGGGAAGAAAAGGCGGATTCCATGAAGTAAAAATTAGTCCAGCAATTGTTCGGGCAATACCTGTTCGGGCAATATTATCGCTTCAGTCAGAATTTTAATGAGTGTATCAAAAAAAATTAGAATCACGAATTAAATCAATAACCTGC
>JANLSD010000108.1:0-2612 GCA_031362245.1 Acaryochloridaceae cyanobacterium OTE_25_metabat_464
CAGTTTTTTGCGCCGTACCAGTATTGACGAACTGCCTCAACTCATTAATGTTTTGGTTGGGCAAATGAGCCTTGTGGGGCCAAGACCTCTGCCCATTAGAGATGTAGAGCGTTTTAATTCATGGCACCATATCCGTCATCAAGTTTTGCCAGGCATTACAGGCTTGTGGCAAATTTCAGGGCGATCGCACCTCGACGACTTTGACCAAGCGGCCCGTCTAGACCTGTATTACATCGACAACTGGACACTCAACCTAGACTTTGAAATTTTAGTGGAAACCCTGCGGATTGTGTTGTTTGCCAATGGGGCTTACTAAAATGTCGCTATTGCACCGTCAAGGTAAACCCAGGCAACACATCTTCACCAGATAGCGTGACTGGATAAGGCAACATTTCTACCGCTTGCCCTGGACGGTAAATCTCAACCTGTTGGTCTTGCGGGTTAATTAACCAACCCAGCCTTAACCCGCTGTCTAGATATTCCTGCATTTTTTGTTGTAAAGGTTTGAGTCGATCTGTCCTAGACCGAAGCTCAATTATAAAATCGGGACAGAGTGGCGGAAATTTTTCCTGTTGTTGCAGAGTTAAGCTTTCCCAACGCTCTAGCTTAATCCAGGCTGCATCGGGGGAGCGATCTCCTCCACCTGGCAGATTGAAAATCGTTGAAGAACTAAAAACCTCTCCAAGCCCCGTTTTTCGATTCCAAATATTGAGATCGGTAATATAGTCCGCCTCTTTTTTTCCACTAATTCCACCGAGTGGAGTCATAATAATCAATTCTCCAGAAGGGCTTCGCTCCATCGGCACATCTTTATTTGCCATACACAGCTCATAAAACTGTTCGTGGGTGAGCTGGGTAATGGGTTCTAAGTTGAGGGTGATGGCAGTCATAGAAGCCTTCCAAACATTGCTCTATTGCTACTGATAGCATAAGCTCATTTCCTGTGCTGATGCTAAAGCTTACTTTTGGTAGCAGGCACAATTGATATCCATAATTTTTCTCGTAAAGGCTGTAGTGCTTTATCTAAATCAGGGCTGTAGTCAGGAGATGGCAATAACTCCGTCAAAAATTGGCTCATTGCTGTATTTTCAATCATGGGGAAGAAATCAGTCGGTGCTGGCCCATCAATGTGGCGACTGAGTACACCAAATCCGGCACGTTCTCGCGGAAATTGTCGAGAAGGTGCATTTTGTTTGACCCATTGATCAAAAGACTTAGACTGGCTCATCCCAACTTGAATCGCCCGAACCTGTGTTGGGTCGGGCTGCGCTTGAGTGGCTTTTAAGAGCGCCTTTTCAATCCACTGTTGACGAGATTTGGGATCTAACCATGCGTTGAGAATCGTTTCTCCTGGCGACACCCATCCATAGCCAGGTTTGCTCACGAAAGCAGACTTTTGCTGAGCAAGGTTTAAAACCTGCCGACTGATATATGCTCCAGAGACGCTGCTGCCCATTCCGGTTTTGATTAGCTTCTCTGTCTGCTCATTGATATGTGATTCCGAGGCGCTCCATTCCCGATCGGCTTCGCTCAGGTTCCCTTGCCACCAGTAGACGCCCCCCAGACATTGGTGAAGGTATGCCGTTAATGAATCTTGTTGAGGGCGATTTTGAAGGAGTTTTTGATAGGTTTGCACCACTGCTGCCTGCACTTGCGGATACAGTGTCGCGTACTGAGCCGATCGCCATAGCGGACTGGTCAGCCACAGCGGATCGCGGATGATTTCTAGGGCGATCGCCTGAACACCCAAGTCCGTCTGACCTTGCCCCAAAAGACTGACTCCTAAACTATGGAATCCGCCTCGTTTGGCCGGCACTAAGTGGGTCGATTCAAAAAAGGAGGCAGTCGCTGAAGCGGGTTGACGGCTAAACATCTGAAGCCACCCCAAACTGCTGGTACCAGACTCTTGGTGGGGAGAAGCCTTAACGTTAGCCTTAAAAAAGTCGAGACTTTCGCTAAGTCTGGCACGATTGACCTTGGGATCTTCGCTGGTTGCTTTACTTAGGTTCCATCCAAGTTGATAAGAATAATAGGGTTCCCAGGGTGCAAGCTGATGGGCTTGCGCTAGATATTTTTGGAAGGGTTCAATTTGTTTTTGACTCAGCGCTCCAAAGCCCAAACTGGAAAGTTGCCAAGCGCGATGAATAGGCGCTAGCCACAGCCCTACGGCAAGGAGCAATCCGACCATTCCCCAGCAAAACCAGGCAATGCGGGATGTTTTGACAACGTTAGCTTCTGGGTTAGATGGAACGTATTGGCGCAGAAGCGACAGTAAACTAACGCTATAAATCACAAGCGTGCCACTAATGCACACAATATCAAGCTGGTAGTCCGTAAGGCTGACGACCCCATAGCCCGCAAATCCTGCCAACAGGCTCCAGGTTAGGATGCGATCATTGCCCTCTAAGATTGGGGGCTGCGATCGCTGTGTACCGAGTGATCGCCATAACTTCACGCCCCAATAGCCTAACCAGCCCACCATCGAAAGACTCAGGGCAATCCCAAAACCGCCGAATTCAGCCCAAACCTGGGCGGGTGTGCCGTGAAGTTGATACACTAGCTCAGCTTCTCGACCTGCCCAAGCAGGACGGTAAGACTGATACAGCAAGGGC
>JANLSD010000157.1:0-10477 GCA_031362245.1 Acaryochloridaceae cyanobacterium OTE_25_metabat_464
CTGCCCCTCTAGGCAGGGCCTTTCTCCTCTGAGCAATGATTCTAAAACCGCTCGAATGCGATCGGCAGGCGGAGGGCAACCAGGAAGGTAAAACTCCACAGGAACAATCGTATGCACAGGAACAACCCGATCCAGCAAGGGCGGGACAATCCCTGGCTCATTGGGGATTTGCCCTTGGATATCTGCCCCTTCGACGTAGCATCGCTGAAGGACGGGTTCGGCACTGCCCAAGGGGTTGCGAAGGGCCGTGACGTTGCCTGTCACGGCACAGTCACCAAAGGAAACCAGAATGCGCGATCGCGTTCTCACTTGGTGAATGAATTCCAGGTGATCTGTATTGGCGATCGCCCCTTCCACTAGCACTGCATCTACTCCTTCTGGATAGTCCTTGGTATCCATAAATGGACTGAATACGATATCCGCTTGGGCCGCGAGGTCGAAGAGCCATTCGTCTAAATCTAAGAACGACATATGGCACCCGGAGCATCCCCCTAACCACACTGTTGCGAGTTTCAAGCGATCCATACGCTGTTTACCCTCTTAAAACTGCCACTGTTTTTGCTGACGCGCCGTCGCGATAAACTCAATGCGATCGCGATTGTGCACCATTTCGCCAATGCTCGACCCTTTATGAAATATGGCTCCCGTCGGACAAGCTTCGACGCATTTACCGCAGGACGTGCAGCTTTGGGACGTGCCCCAAGGTTGATTTAAGTCTGTAATGACATGGGCATGACTTCCCCGTCCGGCTATATCCCAGGTATGTGCCCCCTCCAGTTCGTCGCAAACCCGCACGCAGCGGGTACAAAGGACGCAGCGGTTATGGTCGAGGCCAAAGCGATCGTGGGAAATATCGACTTTGCGATCGGGGAACTGGTAGGCCAGTCGGACATGATCCATCTCCATTTCAATGCCGAGGTCTTGCAGCTCACAATGCCCATTGGAGACACAGACCGAACACACATGATTGCCCTCGGCAAAGAGCATCTCCACGATCGTGCGGCGATAGCTTTGCAATCGCTCTGTGTGGGTTTGGACTTCCATTCCCTCTGCAACCTGAGTTACGCAGGCTGGCAAGAGTTTGTTCTGGCCCGCAACCTCGACCAAACACAGCCGACAGGTCCCCACGGTTGAAACGCCCTCAAGGTGACAGAGTGTGGGGATATGAATGCCTGCCTCCCGTGCAGCGTCCAGGAGCGTTTCTTCCGCTCGGGCACTGATGAGGAGATCGTTGATTGTGAGTGTTTTGACAGCCATTGCGATGACCCGCTAGCAGCATTTCCCAGGATTGATTCAAGATTCTCAATCCTATTGCTTTCAACTTTAAATAAAATCCTATGAGGAACTTGTGAGGAGAAATTTTGAACCTATTCTATGAATATCCTTCTAGGCCACAGTTCTTCCTTCATCAGAAAAGGATGCGCGATCGCCCCCGCGCCTCCGCACAATTCGTTTGCGCCACTCATCCGCCATCAAAATCAACGGCGGACAGAGAATGAGTCCTAGCCACTGCATCCCCGAAAGCGGCGCAGTCATAAAAATCTTTTCCAACGGCGAGAAATAGATCACAGACAAAATCAGCGTCCACTCCACCACAATCCCGATCCAGATCAGACGATTGCTAAAAAAGCCCAATCGAAAAATCGAGACCCGATCTGAACGACAGGCGAACACATTCCCATCCTGACAAGCCACGATCGCAGCCAATGTCACCGTCGTCGCCTGGTGATAGATCGCCATCGTCGTCGCAGTGGCAGAGCGAGACAGGATTGCAGGGCTTACGGCCTGAATCTCTGCCAGCCCATAGCCATTCGCCCACCACACCATAAAAAATCCCGTCATCCCCGCAATGCCCTCTAGCAAACCTAGAAAGCCATAGGCCCGTAGCAAGAGCGCCCGATCCAACAAAGGCGTCGATTTCTTGCGAGGGTGTTGCTGCATAATCCCCGCCTCCGGTTCCTCCGCCCCCAGCGCCAATGCAGGCACCATATCTGTCCCCAAATCGATCGCCAAGATTTGCAAAATCAGCAGCGCGGGCGGAATCTTCAGCACCACCATCGCTAGGAAAGGTAGAAACTCCGCCATATTGGAAGCCAGAATATAGGTAATAAACTTGCGGATATTTTGATAGACCGCTCGACCTTGCTCGATCGCCACCACAATCGTGGCAAAGTTATCGTCAATCAACACAATATCAGCAGCTTCACGGGCTACATCCGTCCCGCTGATGCCCATCGCAATACCAATATGGGCCGCCCGGAGTGCTGGTGCATCGTTGACGCCATCCCCCGTCACCGCCACGATATGTCCTAAATCCTTGTAAGCCTGCACCAACCGCAACTTTTGCTCCGGGAGCATCCGCGCAAACACCAACCCCGATCGATGCTGTAACATTCGCCGCAGTTGCGCATCGGAAAGATGTTCCAGCCCTTCTCCTGTGACCACTCTCACCTTCCCGTCCACTAGGCCAATCTGATGGGCGATCGCCTCTGCGGTCAGCCCGTAATCCCCCGTCACCATCGTGACGTGAATCCCCGCCGCGTAACATTGGGCGATCGCCTCTTTGACTTCGGGGCGGGGCGGATCCATCATGGCGGTTAGTCCCACAAAGATCAGATCTTGCTCTAGAGAAATACTCTCTTGCTCCCGCAGTTCGACGCCGCCTTGACGAATGGCGACTCCCAACACCCGATAGCCTTGACTGGCGAGCTTATCGTTGGCACCAGTGACCTCTGCACGATCTGCCGCCGTGAGCGCTTGAGATTTCCCGTCTTTGAGGATGAACTGGCAGTGTTGCAATACCTCTAGAGGCGCACCTTTCGTCAAACTCAGGTAGGGAGAGAGATACGGATCGTTCCCACCCAATTCCGTAGGACAAAATTGCGTCCAATCTCCCTCCAATACCACCGTCATCATGCGGCGATGGGAATCAAACGGCACCTCGCGAATTCTAGGGGCTTGGCGCTGAAGCGTCTCTAGGTTCAGCCCCCCCTTTAACGCGACTACCAGTAGCGCCGCTTCCGTCGGGTCGCCCACCTCTAGCCATTGACTCGACTCGCTCGGATGCACCAACCGCGCATTCGAGCACAGCGCAGCCCCCGCCAGCAACGTCTGCACCTGCCCCTTTGCAGCAGCGGTCACTGTCCCGATCTCTCCCATTGGGTTATACCCAACCCCCGTCACCTCAATGGTTTGACCATGAATCCACAGCGTCTTTACTGTCATCTCATTTTTGGTGAGGGTTCCTGTTTTGTCTGTACAGATCACTGTCGTCGCGCTCAGAGTCTCCACCGCAGAGAGGCGACGCACTAGGGCATTGCGCTTCGCCATCCGTTTTACCCCGATCGCCAAGGCCAACGTCACTGTTGGCAATAATCCTTCTGGGACAAAGGCCACAATGATCCCAATGGCAAACACGAAACTTTCTTTGAGTTCCATTCCCACGAGCAAATTCGCGAGAAAGAAGACCAAAACCCCCATCCCTACTGCCACCGCCGTGATGACTCGAACGACTTTGGAGATTTGAACCTCTAGGGTGCTTTGCTCCCGTTTCACACTCGTGGTTAACCGAGCCACATGCCCAAACTCCGTCTGAGTCCCCGTCGCGCTGACAATGGCTACCCCACGTCCCGCCGCGACGGTAGACCCCGCAAATACTAGGTTGGAGACCTCCGCAGGTCGCAGGGTTACATTAGCTACGGGTTCTGCATTCCTAGCCACAGGAAGCGATTCCCCTGTCAGCACCGAGACATCGACATAAAGTGCCTCCGCTGAGACCAGACGCGCATCGGCAGAAATGCGATCGCCCTCCTCCAACTGCATCGCATCTCCTGGCACCAACTCCCGTGCCAGAATCGTTGTTAGCGCACCTTCTCGATACACTCGCACTTGGGCCGGAAGAACCTTTTTGAGCGATGCTAAGGCTTGTTCTGCTTGAAATTCTTGCCAAAAGCTAAAAATCGCGTTGACCCAAATCACAGCCCAAATGGCCCAGCCTAATTCTGGGGTGCCAGAGATAAAGGCGAGAATACCTGCTACCCACAGCAGCATTGCCATGAAGTGGGTGAGTTGGTCGGTGAAGCGGAGAAAGAGCGATCTCCGTGGCGGTTCCGGCAGTTCGTTTGGGCCGTAGTGTTGGAGTCGGAGCACTGCCTCCGCTTCAGGAAGTCCTTGGGCCGAACTGCCTGAAGTTTGAAAGACCTCTTCTGTTGTCTGCGTCCAAATGGGACGATAGAGTGACTTGGCCCCAGAAATCTCAGGGACTCGTTGTTCGAGATTCTGCATGAGCAACTTCCAGTAAGGTTTTGAGGACTGAATCTGGGTTTAAGCTGATGGAATCAATGCCTTGTTCCACTAAAAACTGGGCAAATTCTGGATAATCACTCGGTGCCTGTCCGCAAATGCCAATTTTGCGCCCGTGTTGCTGGACTGTTGCGATCGCCATGCGAATCATCTGCTTCACGGCGTCATTGCGCTCATCAAATAGCTCCGCTACTAAAGCAGAATCGCGATCAAGTCCCAGCGTGAGTTGAGTCAGATCATTCGACCCAATCGAAAATCCATCGAAGATTTCACAAAATTCCTTCGCGAGGAGGACATTGCTGGGCAACTCGCACATTACATAAACCTGAAGACCGTTTTGACCCCGGACCAATCCATAGCCCTCCATTTCTGCTAAAACTCGTTTCCCTTCTTTAGGTGTCCGGCAAAACGGAATCATCAGAATGACATTGGTTAACCCCATCTCCTCCCGCACCCGCCTCATCGCCTGACATTCAAGGGCAAAGCCTTGACGGTAGCGATCGCTATAGTAGCGAGACGCGCCACGCCAGCCAATCATCGGGTTTTCTTCCTGGGGTTCAAAGGGCTTGCCACCCAGGAGGTTGGCGTATTCATTACTCTTGAAGTCCGACATACGGACAATGACAGGTTTGGGATAAAACGCAGCGGAGATCGTCCCGATGCCGTAGGCGAGCTTGTCCACAAAGTAGTCGGATTTGCGATCGTATTGTTGGGTTAACTGCTCAATTTCGCCTTTGGCGGTCAGATCCTCTAACTCATCAAAATGAATCAGCGCCAGGGGATGCACCTGAATTTGGTTAGCAATAATAAACTCCATCCGAGCCAGCCCCACCCCATCATTCGGCATCGCAGCCAACCGAAACGCTTCCTCGGGATTGCCCACATTCATCAAAATTTGGGTGCGGGTTTGAGGCAATGTATCCAGGGCCAGTTCTTTGATTTCATACTTCAGTAGCCCCTCATAGACCTTGCCTTCCTCACCCTCCGCACAGGACACCGTGACTGGACGACCATTATTCAGAAGGGTTGTAGCATAACCGCAGCCAACAATGGCAGGAATACCCATTTCTCTCGCAATGATCGCCGCATGGCAGGTGCGCCCCCCCTGATCGGTCACAATCGCACTGGCCCTTTTCATGATCGGTTCCCAATCGGGATCCGTTCGCTGTGTCACCAGGACATCGCCTGCACGAAATTGCTGGATCTGATGAACATTCAGAATCACCTTCACCAATCCCTGACCAATCATGGAACCAACGGCGCGGCCTGTCACTAAAGGCGTGGGCAAGGCTCCATCAGCAGTGATGTAATAGTTTTTAAGGCTATTTTCCGTTTTTTGGGACTGCACCGTTTCAGGTCGAGCTTGGACAATAAACAACTCACCCGTCAGCCCATCCTTGGCCCATTCAATATCCATCGGGGTATCCATCCCCCGCACTTGGGAGTAGTGCGTTTCAATCTGGCAAGCCCAAAATGCAAGCTGAAGGATATCGCCATCATCTAGGGCGAATTTTTGGCGATCGCCCGGTGCCACTGGAATATTTTTTGTGAGTTTAGAGCCACCCACGTCATAGACCATTTTGATTTCTTTACTACCCAAGCGTTTATCTAGGATTGACCGGAATCCTAGATTGAGGGTGGGTTTGAACACCAAGTATTCATCTGGATTGACGGCACCTTGCACCACATTCTCGCCCAGACCATAGGCCGCAGTGACCAGCACCACATCCTTAAATCCTGTTTCCGTATCAATGGAAAACATCACCCCTGAGGTGGCCAGATCGGAGCGCACCATTTTTTGTACGCCGACGGACAGCGCAACTTCAAAATGGTCAAATCCCTTAAGTTGACGGTAGGAAATGGCGCGATCGGTAAACAATGAGGCAAAACATTTATGGCAGGCTTCTAGAACGCCTGCTGTCCCATGCACGTTCAGATAGGTTTCCTGTTGTCCGGCAAAACTTGCATCCGGCAAATCTTCTGCCGTCGCGCTGGAGCGTACCGCTACATCGGTGTTTTCGCCATACTGTTGGCAGAGGGTGGAGTAGGAGGTGGAGATCGCCGCATTCAGGTCATCAGGAAAGGGCGTATTGAGGATCAGGTCTCGCGCCTGTTTGCCCACTTGCCGCAGCGCCGCAACATCTTCAACATTGAGATCCCTAAAAAGCTGACGGAGCGGTTGTTCAAGACCAGCCCCTTCAATAAAGGTGCGATAGGCATGGGCTGTGGTCGCGAACCCTTCTGGGACACGAATCCCCTGGGGCGTTAACTGCTGTAGCATCTCGCCAAGGGACGCATTTTTGCCACCAACCAGCGGAATATCGGCAATTCCGACATCTTGGAGGGGAATGGCCAGCAAATGATCTTTATGTGCCTTAGAGCTTGGCACAGCCGTATTGAGCTGCATCATGCCGTATTCCTCCAATCTTGAAATCTAGGACTCTACTCGGTGCTTCACCTAATGTTGTAAACGTCAAATGTGAGGAACTTGTGGGGATCTGGGGCATCCACCTCAGGCGAGATTTACGTTGAAGGTCAATTTCCAGGGTGACGACGCAGCATCCATTTTTTGAATTCGATCGCCCACATCACTAAACTCCCAATCAGGATACAAACACTCAGATCAATGATGGACAGGGCCTCTGTTATAAATATGTTCTGAAACAACGGAAGATAGATGACTAACAGTTGCAATCCAAAGGTCAAAAGCACTGCTACTAGTAGCAGTTGGTTGGATAGAAAACCCTGTTGAAACAGCGAATCGCGATCAGAACGAACCGCGAGCACAATCCCTAACTCAGAAAAAGTGAGAACTGTGAACAGCATGGTTTGCCAGTTTGTTGCATGATCGATCTGCCAATACCAATAGCCAGTGCCAATACAGACAAACCCGGTGAGCAAGCCCAGCAGAACAATCTCGCGGCCCATCCCCCGTCCAAAAATGCTCTCATTGGTCGGATAGGGCGGACGTTTCATCGTCTGTTGCTCGGCGGGTTCTACACTTAGGGCTAGGGCGGGCAGGCCATCCGTCATCAGATTAATCCAAAGAATCTGAATGGGGAGTAGGGGGAGAGGCATTCCCAGCATTGGCGCAAGCAACATGACCCAAATTTCGCCTGAATTGCTGCTCAATAGGTATTTAATGCTTTTGCGAATGTTGTCGTAGATGACTCGTCCCTCTCGCACCGCTGCAACGATGGTGGCAAAGTTATCGTCTAAAAGCACTATATCGGCAGCTTCTTTGGCAACATCGGTGCCTGTAATACCCATCGCGACCCCAATATCGGCTTTCCGCAGCGCAGGGGCATCGTTGATGCCATCCCCCGTCATGGCGACAATATGGCCTTGGCTTTGCAGCGCCTGCATGATCGCCAGTTTTTGCTGCGGCGAAACCCGAGCATAGACCGAACTATCTTGGACAAGGGTTGCGAATTCTTCAGCGGAAAGTTGGGCCAGGAGCTGGCCTGTAGAGGGGGCATCAATACTCGCAATCGCTAGCTCGCGGGCAATATGTTGAGCGGTCAAGGATTGATCGCCTGTGATCATGACAGGGCGGATGCCCGCTGCTTTACAGGTGAGGACTGCATCTTTGACCTCAGGTCGCGCTGGATCCTGCATCCCAATCACGCCAATAAAAATCAGAGTTTGCTCTAGATGATTCTCATCTTCAGTGACAGCAAGCGATTTTAGACCCCGAAAGGCGACACCCAACACGCGCATTCCCTCCTGAGCCAGTTCATTATTGGCATCGACTATTTTTTTGTGCCAATCTTCATCCAGCGGTTCAACCTGACCATTGACCCAAACTTGATTAGAAATGCTTAGGAGGCTCTCAACGCCCCCTTTGGTAAAGGCAAGGTAAGGCCATTCTTTTGAGAAGCGTAACCAGGATTTAAGCGGCTTTAAGGAGACCGGAATTTCAGTTGCAGCAGCAGGCAGTCGATGAACGGTCGTCATGCGCTTGCGCTCGGTCTCAAAGGGAATTTCGGCAACACGAGGAAACGTTTGTTCGAGGTTGCCTTTCCATAGCCCCAGACGGGCCGCTTCCACCACCAAGGCCGCTTCCGTTGGATCGCCGATGTCACAAAAGCGATCGGGCTGATGGGGGTCGGCCTCTAACATGGCGTCGTTACACAGGGCAGCCCCTGTCAAAAGCAAGGCTAAAGCTGGCTGTTCGCTCAGCAGGAGGGAGGGTGCTTCTGTGGGACTGAGGGGGAGATTACTGCGATCGCCTTGAGTCGTCAAATCAACTCGGTGCCCTGCGACGGAAAGGAACGTTACCGTCATCCGGTTTTGGGTCAGGGTGCCTGTTTTGTCGGAGCAAATCACTGTGACTGACCCTAAGGTTTCAACCGCAGGTAGATTACGGATGAGGGCTTGCTGTTTAAGCATTCGCTGAGAGCCAATGGCCAGGGATATGGTCACGATCGCAGGCAGTCCTTCCGGTACTACAGCAACCGCCATGCTTACGCCAGTCAAGAACAAAAGCTGGAGGCTTTCTCCCCTCAATAGTCCCAGGATTACAATCACGCCAATCAATCCAAGCGCCACGAGAACCAGTTTTTGGCCCAGCTGATCCAATCGTTTTTGCAGCGGCGTAGGGTCTTGGGTTGCGGACTGCACCAGGTTGGCGATGCTACCCAGTTCGGTACTCATGGCGGTTTCCGTCACCACAGCTCGGCCTCGTCCGTAGGTAACGGTGGTGCCTAAATACACCATGTTGCGACGTTCGCTCAAGTCCAAGTCTGCGGTGGCGATCGCCTCAGTCTGCTTTTCGACGGGTTCTGACTCGCCTGTAAAGGCGGCTTCCTGTACCCTCAAGTTGATGCTTTCAATTAAACGGCCATCGGCAGGCACTAGATTTCCCGCCTCTAACATCACAAAATCTCCAGGCACCAGTTCGCGGGCGGAGCGTTCTTGCCACTGTCCGTCTCGCAGAACTTTGACCTTGGGCACGTTTAGCTCTTTTAGGGCCGCGATCGCCCGATTGGCCCGATAGTCTTGGGTAAATCCAATGGTCGCGGTTAGGAGGACGATCGCCAAAATTGCAATGGTGTCTTTATAGTCTCCTAGGAGGGAAGAAACAAAGGCCGCCACCACAAGTAGTAGGACGGTAGAAGCCGTCAGTTGCTCCCAAAGGATATGCCAGGGACTTTTGAGGGACTTTTCAACCAGTTCGTTTGCACCATACTTGAACTGACGGCGGAGCACTTCCTCACGGCTCAAACCCTTAAGATCATCGGTTTCCTGAAGTTGTAAAACCTGGGATGGCGGTAACTGATGCCAGTGCTTCAAAGTATGTGCTCCCAGACTTTGCCGAAATGGTATAGATTTTAACGACTCACAACATCCTCAAATTGTTGTTCTAAATTACATAATGAGGAGTTTTCTTCCCAGTCAACCTCATTTTACTTGAGATACAGGGGGTATGTGATCTATAGATTCATCTATTAGGGTAAAGAGTTTGAATCGTTCAAAAATCGATTCCATCGTCAATGGATTAAACATTACAAGTGATAAGGTGTCGTCCATGTGCTCACTTCTTAACATCATGTATCATAAACGTCTGTTTGCAGCCTTGAGTGTTTTGTTTACGCTGTTATCCTCCCAAAGTGCGATCGCTCACTCGGTACTAGAAAAAGTCGTTAAAACGGGAGTGTTAACGGCTGGTACAAGCAAGGATGCATTTCCTTTCGCTTATAAAGATAAAAACGACCAATTGACGGGATACTCCGTTGATATGCTGACGCTTATCAAGCAACAGGTTGAAAAAGAGTTAAAGCGCCCTGTCAGGCTGGAACTTATTGCTCTCGACCCTTCTGCTCGAATTCCGCAGCTCAGAAATGGAGCAGTCGATATTGTCTGCGATGCTGCAAGTTTCACTTGGGAGAGAGAGCAAGACGTTGACTTTACGGTCAGTTATGGCTGCTTCTAAATTAGTTTGTGTCCAGAAAATTTGCCCATGCCTCTGCCATTGAGGGAGGAAGCAAGGAGGAGATTTTTAAGCCAGTGGTTGTCATAAGCAAAGCCATTAAGGTCTCTAAAGGGAGAGCAGGTAAAAGCGCAGTCCCCTTGGATCTTTCGGCAGTAAGGATGAAAATTCCATAACAGAGCCATCGCCCTTATCGCCAGACGTGTAGAGTCATCAGAGCCATGAA
Organism: Acaryochloridaceae cyanobacterium OTE_25_metabat_464; assembly: GCA_031362245.1. Classification (GTDB taxonomy): domain Bacteria; phylum Cyanobacteriota; class Cyanobacteriia; order Thermosynechococcales; family Thermosynechococcaceae; genus JAAURS01. The sequence goes on from JANLSD010000157.1 coordinate 10,461, forward strand.
AATATTGCATTTGATAG
>JANLSD010000161.1:0-29380 GCA_031362245.1 Acaryochloridaceae cyanobacterium OTE_25_metabat_464
GCGCTTTTACCTGCTCTCCCTTTAGAGACCTTAATGGCTTTGCTTATGACAACCACTGGCTTAAAAATCTCCTCCTTGCTTCCTCCCTCAATGGCAGAGGCATGGGCAAATTTTCTGGACACAAACTAATTTAGAAGCAGAGATGGCTGATTGAGCGATTTCATTTCACCCTCAAGAGTGGTTGCCGCATTGAGCAACTTCAACTCGAAACGCAAGCGCGCTTACTCAATGCACTGGCAACCTACTCCATTGTGGCGTGGCGGCTGATGTGGTTGACCTATCGAGCGAGACTCACGCCCAATGAGGCTTGTACAACGATCCTACAGCCAACGGAATGGAAGATATTACGACGCAAGTTTGAACCAAAAAATCGCTCTAAAAAAACGCCCACCATCCATCAAGCAGTGGGCTGGATTGCCCAACTGGGGGGATTCCTTGCCCGAAAAGGGGATGGTGAGCCTGGATTGAAAACCCTTTGGAGAGGGATCGGGGTATTGCATCATTTACTGGAAGGAGCGCAACTTGCGGCTAAACACTAAGCCCTGTCTACATTCTGCCGACTTGTGTGTAATGGATAGACTTGGGGGTTGGGGGGGCTAATGCAGGGACAAAAAAGATGTTTCAAATAGTTGGAATGCTGTGCTTCTAGACGGCCTGAGCGGCACTCAAAGTGGCATCACTTTGACGATACCCATAAAAATCAACGCGATAGTCCGTAATTTTAACGCCTGTACGCTGCTCAATCTCTGCAATGAGCGCTTCAGGGAGCTGGACGTGAATATCTAAAATCTGATCGGTATCGAGGCAATTGACGTGGCTATGGGAATCGCTGATGTGTCCGTAGAGCCGACCATCGGAGCGTTCTACACATTCAATAATGCCTTGTTGAGAGAGGGCCTCTAGGTTTTGATAAACGGAGGTATGCCCAATATCTTTGCCGTCTTGGTTAAGGCGGTTATAGATTTGCCGTGCCGAGAGATGCTCTTGGGCCTGCCACAATAGCTCTAAAATAGAGCGACGCTGACGACTCAGACGCATTCCTAAGGTTTGGCATTTGGTGAGCGCATCATCTAGTGACTGTATCAACTGAATACCACCCTCTTGTTCGCTTAGCACTACACTTCCTTGAGAAAATTGTAAGAGATTGTATTGTTTTAACCCCATCATAACGAAAGTCATATCGCTTTCGGGTTGCATGGGTTCGTTTTTTGGCTGTCCGCTCTAAGCTCTGTCCGCATTCTCTAGCCGCGATCGCACCTCTTCCCTATGCCTACTATTATTACCGTCAACACCCAACAGTTTGAGACCCTAGATCTGTCCCCTGTCACAACCGTTCTAGAACACTGGATTGAGACCCAAACGCTGTTTGACCATGAACAGTCTATCCAATTTCAGATCGACTATCCCCAAAGTCCAAAACAATCTCAAGAGCTGCCCGATATTCCCGAAGTGCGGCTATGGTTTTTGCGGCTCGACAGCATCTATCCTTGGCTTCCCTACTGGCTCGACTGGAAGACGGGAGAACTAGCCCGCTATGCTGCCATGATGGTGCCCCACGAATTTAGCAAACGGGAGGGCATTTTGTTTAACCCGCAGGCGTTGGATTTGTTTTTAATGCACAAGATTTTTGTGCTCCATCATTGGCTGAAGCAGCAGGGGGTCACACGTCCCAATACCCTTAAGCAAATGGCAGAGCTGTTTGGCTATGAGCTAGAGGACTCACTGTTTCAACTTTTAGATGAGCGCTATAACCAACCTTAGGCCGTTTTTGACACGACAAACATCTCAGTGAAGGCGCACACGTAGGTGCGCTCCTACGGGGGAAATTACCTTAGCCGCCACTTACGGGTGGGATCAGCACCACTTCATCACCATCTTGGACGATGGTATCGGGTTCTACAAACCCAAGGTTGATGCCGTAGCGTGTGACCGCAGCGAGGGGGTGCAAGGCTGGGAAGGGAGTTCGGATGCGATCTCCCACTTCTTCAACCGTCAAACCAGAAGCCACTTCTAGGACGACTTCTGGTTTGCCATAAGCCTCTTGATAGGCCGCAAATAGCTTAACGGTAATGCTTGCCATTGGGTTTTACTTACTAGACACCACCTGCAATGGTAACAGGACTTGATTTTGCTAACCGCGCTTGAAACCCACCATCAGAAGGTATTGTAGGTAGCTGTTGGGAAAACGTGACGGTTCCACCAGGCGGGATGGTGGCGGGTTGAGGCTGAGCCGACGTGGTTTGTTGCAGATCTCCACTCGATTTGAAAATATCAAAGTTTACGCTAGAGACGGTTACAGCCTTACTGTTGTTATTTGTAATGCTCCCCATCAACTGAGATGCCCCAGACCATCCGATGATCGGTTCCAGACGGACTTTGCTAACCTTAATGTTGCTCAACAATCGCTTTTCTAAAACGGCTGGATCGGTTGCAGTATCACTACCAACGCTTCCTGCGGGGGCACTGGCGGGCTTGCTAGCAGCACCAAGGTCGATGAGCTGGTTCCAATAGGACTCATACTGACTCCATTCGCCGGGGGAACCAATGCGAATGATGTCCCCTGGCGACTGTGCCCGACTGGCAACGGGAAGACCTATAGCTACTGCTAGGAAAACAGACCCAGCGATCCATTTCCAATTCGATTTGCGAAACCCCATCAACATGACTGCTAACTCTTGGTAGATATTAGGACGATAAAACTTTTAAACAGCAGGCTAGGCGTTTGATGTCGCGGAAAAGATGCGATTGGCCCAGCAAACATCGATATAGACACCTTTATCTTAGGCTACCCTCCTCAGTGTCTATTTGTATCTTATCGGCTTATAATTTCTGTCCACAGCCATTTTAGGCGAGCCGAGATTCTTTAGGATGGGAAGAGTGTGAAAGCTACGCCCCAAGAGTCTGCCCTTTTCTGAATAAACCTATGACTACGCTCATCCTCTATAGCAAACCAGGTTGCCATCTCTGTGAAGGACTCCAGGAAAAACTCGAACAGATTCAGGATTTGAATTTTCAACTCGAAATTCGGGATATCACAACCCAGGCAGATTGGTTTGACGCCTATCAATACGAAATTCCGGTCTTGTTTTACCGAGCTGATGATGCGAAACCAAAAGAAACACCTATTCCACGCCCATCTCCACGACTCTCCGTCATTCAGCTTCAACGACATTTACAGCCTTACTTTGTGGCTTAGGCTATCTCTGAAAAAAGCTCACCGCTGGCTACCCTGCGGGTCGTAAACTACGGCTTCGCTCAGCCAACTAGACTCGTCAGGGATTGTACCCTGAGCGTAGTCGAGGGGTACTGGAAATCGCCTAACCTTTTTTAGAAATCCCATCACTACTCGTTTTTTGGTGAACGTTCATCCTTAAAAGAAGCAATGGCAGAATTTGACCTAACTCCTTCTAACCCATCGCCACGCTGGCAATTTTGGATTGATCGCGGCGGTACGTTTACCGATATTGTGGCTCAACGCCCCAACGGTGAGATTTTGGTTCACAAGCTGCTGTCAGAAAACCCCGATCGCTACTCCGATGCGCCCATTCAGGGGATACGAGAGGTGATGGGTCTTCCCACGGGCACCCCGATTCCTGCCGAACAAATTGCGGTGGTCAAAATGGGGACGACGGTTGCCACTAATGCATTGTTGGAGCGAAAAGGCGATCGCACTGTCCTCCTCATCACCAAAGGGTTCCGCGATGCGCTGAAAATCGGGTATCAGAATCGCCCCAATATCTTTGCACGGCAGATTATTCTGCCCGAACCCCTGTGTGAACGGATAATTGAAGTAGAGGAACGCTACAGCGCCCAAGGAGAAGTGCTGATTCCAGTTCAGGTCAATGATGCGTTGATGGTCGCATTACGAGACGCTTATGGCGCTGGGATTCGGTCTTGTGCGATCGCCTTCTTGCACGGCTACCGCTACCCCGACCACGAGCGACAAGTGGCTGAGATTGTGCGGGATATGGGGTTTACACAAATTTCTGTGTCTCACCAAGTTAGCCCCCTGATGAAGCTGATCAGCCGAGGGGACACCACCGTGGTGGATGCTTACCTGTCGCCCATTCTGCGCTGCTATGTAGATCGTGTCGCGGCACAGCTCTCGAACTCTGAGTCCTCCTCCGCCTGCAAACTGATGTTTATGCAATCCAACGGTGGATTGACCGATGCCCAGCGTTTTCAAGGCAAAGACAGTATTTTATCTGGCCCCGCAGGCGGTATTGTTGGGGCCGTCAAGACCAGTGCGATGGCTGGATTTCACAAAATTATTGGCTTTGATATGGGTGGCACATCCACCGATGTCTCCCACTTCAATGGCGACTACGAACGCACCTTTGAAACCGAAGTGGCGGGTGTCCGATTGCGGGCATCCATGATGGCGATCCACACCGTTGCGGCGGGCGGTGGCTCGATTCTTGACTTCGATGGCGCTCGCTACCGCGTTGGCCCAAAATCGGCAGGCGCGTTTCCTGGCCCTGCTTGCTATCGTCACGATGGCCCGCTTACCGTGACCGACTGCAATGTCTTGGTGGGTAAACTGCAAGCCGAGTTTTTTCCATCGGTGTTTGGGGCAGCGGGGAACCTGCCGCTAGATGCAGCCATTGTGCAGCAAAAGTTTGTGGCCCTAGCCGCACAGATTGGAGAGGCGACGGGAGAATTTCGCGCCCCAGAAGTGGTGGCAGAGGGCTTTTTGGCGATCGCCATCGACAAAATGGCAACCGCAATCAAAAAAATCTCGATTCAGCGCGGGTACGATGTCTCGGAATATACGCTGTGTTGCTTTGGCGGAGCCGGAGGCCAGCATGCTTGCCTGATTGCGGAAGCTTTAGGGATGTCTCAGATTTTTTTACATCCCTATGCGGGGGTGCTCTCGGCCTATGGTATTGGTTTGGCAGATGTGCGCGCACTCAAGGAGCAAGCCATCGAAGCGCCTTTAGCCATCGCAACCCTGCCGCAGCTAGCGCAAGCCTTTGATACCTTAACCCAGGCAGGGCAATCAGAATTAGTAGAGCAGGGTATCGCTATCGAGCAGATTCAAGTGCTATGGAAAGGCCATTTACGCTATGAAGGCACTGACTCGGTACTGATGGTGGACTGGGGGGAACTGGAAGCAATGCGATCGCAGTTTGAGCAAGCCTACCAACAGCGCTATGGCTTTGCGATTCAGCACAAAGCGTTAATCGTGGAAGCCGTTTCTGTGGAAGCGATTGGGCAAGGGGAGATGCCGACTGAAGCTAGGGCAACTGTAGCTTTAGCCTCCAAGAGAGCGACCCCTTTAGCCGCCACTGCAAGGGTTCCTATTTACACCAAGGGCACTTGGCATGATGCGCCAGTCTATCATCGGTGTGATTTGAGGATGGGCGATCGCATTACAGGCGCAGCGCTGATTGTTGAGCCAACAGGCACCAATGTGATTGAACCAGGGTGGATTGCAGAAATAACCGATCGCAATGATTTAGTCCTCACCCGAACGCCAGATCCACAAACGATTCCTGTTCAATACAATGCCCAAGCTAAACCGGATCCAGTATTGCTCGAAATTTTTAATAACTTGGTCAGGGCGATCGCCGAGGAAATGGGCATCACGCTCCAAAATACCAGCTACTCCGTCAACATTAAGGAACGACTCGATTTCTCCTGTGCAATTTTTGATCGGCATGGGCAACTGGTGGCCAATGCACCCCATATTCCCGTCCATCTCGGTTCTATGAGCGAAAGCATTCATAGCTTAATTCGCGCCAAGGGCAATACATTGAAACCTGGGGATGTCTATATCTCGAACAATCCCTACAATGGCGGGACACATCTGCCAGATATCACCGCGATTACGCCCGTGTTCTCTGCAAGTAATCCCGTGAATCCTTTTTTCTATGTTGCTTCGCGGGGCCATCATGCTGACATTGGGGGGATTACACCCGGCTCTATGCCGCCTTTTAGTACTTCCGTTGAGGAAGAAGGGGTACTGATTGATAATTTTCAATTGGTGAACCAGGGACAGTTCCGAGAAGCGGAGTTGTTGCAATTGCTCACGTCTGGCCCTTATCCAACACGCAATCCACAACAAAATATTGCTGACCTACAAGCCCAAATTGCAGCCAATGAACGAGGGGTCAAAGAACTGCTCCAAATGGTTGCACATTATGGCTTAGAAACAGTTCAAGCTTACATGCAGCATGTCCAAGATAACGCTGAGGAATCGGTGCGGCGGGTCATTGCAGTCTTGAAAGATTGTCAATTTACCTATCCCTTAGATGATGGCAGTCAGATTTGTGTTGAGATTACGATTAATACGGGCGATCTCACGGCTCAAATCGATTTTACGGGCACCTCACCCCAGCAATCCACCAACCTGAATGCTCCCCTCGCCATCTGTAAAGCAGTTGTCCTCTATGTGTTTCGCACGTTACTGGATGATGATATTCCCCTCAATGCGGGTTGCCTCAAACCACTAGAGATTATTGTGCCATCGGGCTGCCTGCTCAATCCCCACTATCCCGCTGCGGTGGTGGCGGGGAATGTGGAGACTTCTATGGCGATCGCCAATGCGCTCTACGGTGCCTTGGGTGTAATGGCTGCGTCCCAAGGCACGATGAACAATTTCACGTTTGGAAATCAACAATACCAGTATTACGAAACCATTTGTGGCGGGTCTGGTGCTGGAGCAACCTTTGATGGCACCGATGCCGTTCAGACCCATATGACCAATTCACGTCTCACGGATCCAGAGGTATTGGAGTGGCGGTTTCCGGTGCTGGTTGAATCCTTTGCAATCCGTCGCCATAGCGGTGGCAATGGTCGTCATAAGGGCGGTAACGGTGTCATTCGTCAAATTCGATTTCGCGAAGCCATGACGGCAGCGATTTTGTCGGGACATCGGATTGTTCCGCCGTTTGGATTGGAGGGGGGGGAGTCAGGCGCTGTGGGGCGCAACTTTGTGAAGCGCCATAATGGTGATACTGAAATGCTTGGCAATAAGGCCGAAGTGCAAATGCAGTCTGGCGATATATTTGTGATTGAAACCCCTGGAGGCGGAGGTTTTGGGCAAGTATGAGGGGAAATTCAAGCTCTGCTCGATCAGAAAAAAGCTAACCCCCTAACGCTAGAGAAAACCTTGAGTTGGCTGCGATCAGTGAACGTCAATTGACGGTCAGAACATTAGCATTAATCTATATTTTTCTGGCTTTACAGGATTCTGAATGCAAATGTCCACCGCGAACATTTCGGGGCTGTATAGCAGGGCTGAAAGCATTGAAAACTCGTTAAGCCCAGCGAAATCAGCATAAAGAATCCTGAAGAGCCATTTTTCTTCAAGTCATAGTTTTAGAAGATAATGAGTTTCGCGTTTTTTCTAATGACGATCTCGATGGTTTGAATTGCATTATATCTTTATAAGACTGTCTACCTAAAATTCTAGCGAGTGTTGCTTTGACTGTAGCCTCATTGTCATCAAAGTCGCCATGATGGTGAGAGTCTGAATGATCTTTCGACCCATCAGGTTTTTCATTGGGAGACAAAATCCATTCCGCACTAGATTTTTTAAATAAACTCTTGATTGACTGATCTCCATCTACAAATTTTTGCATTCCTAAAATAGGAATATCAGTTTGAGGGCCAGAAGTTCCAGATTTTTTCTCAAATGCCTTCGAGACAAGATAGAGCAAAGATTTATGGTAAATATTAGCACAATTATCATCTTGTTCAGCTTTATCTGTGAGTGTAAATAAAGCAAATCGTTTAACCTGTCCCAATTCAATGGCAGGCTGATAGTTGTCCTTAAAGAGTTGAGTTGTGCAAGCTGGTGCCCATAGTGTGCAAGATTCAATGGGTAAATTATAACCCTTATGTCCTTTTAAAATGCCCGATGAAATAAGTCCATTTGTGGTTAACAACTGGACGATGAGTGCATGAAAAATTGCCCCTGCGCTATGTCCAACAATATGAATTTCAACAGTAGGATCTTTTGCAAGTTCTTTGATTTGTGCTAGGGCGATGGATGCACCTCCATCGGTGTTTTGAGTGGCACCTAACGCATTCTCTTTCATATCATTCCACAGCACAGAGCCTTGCAATTCTCGCACCAGATACTCTAATAAATCATCGAGGCGGTCAAGCATAAAATCTTGGCTCGAATCTAATATGCCTTCAGGTTTACGATGACTGAGTGCCTTGCTTAAAACATTGGTGATGGTTGTCCATAAGTCACTGTGCCAAATGAATGAAATGGGATAGACCTCATTCTCTAGAAGGGTTGCGCGGTACTCAGATAATCTCTGAACGGCTGATTTTTCATCTACTAGGCCACCGTGTGCGTATAAAAGCAGACGTTTTTTTGCCCATCCAGACGTAATGCGGGGAAAATCGTCTTTTAAAATTCTTTCAACATCTGCCTGAGAGGTGCCAAAATCTCCGCCTGGCTTCAGTTTTCCATCATCTTGAATGCTAATGATATGAGGACGTAAAGTCGAAAAAGACAGAATGAGGTTACTATTGGCGGCGGCAGAATGGCTGATGGCGGTTGATCGTGCTTCTGTCAAGGTGACAGGAGCACCCAGACGAGCCACCCAAACGTCAGTACCGTTGAGGAGCCAATCATCGTAGGTGATGCAGGCAAACCCACCTTTTCCCCAGGTGTTTCCCCAGGAATTTTGAATCCAGAAACCCTGTGTATCGTAGCCAACTATGGCGAAGGCATGTCCACCTAATTTGTCTTTATTCAAAAGAATCACACCATCGGAGGGAATTTTTGTCCATCCGGTGTGAACGGTTCCCGTTGCGTAGAGAATTCCGACTTCTGAGATCGCACTATGCATGGCCACCAAGTCTTGATGGTTAACCCTAAAATATGCGCCTAGAGGACGAAGCAATGCTTCTTTAGAACGTTCATCAGTCAGGGCGAGATCTCTGGAGGTCGGGATGTAGGGCCAGAGTGCTTTTGTACAAACGCCGTGTTTGTGCCACCCTTTGATGGCTCCTCGTGCGCTTGAACCAGCATAGTCTTCTCCTGGCCATTCATCGTAGCGGCGAGCCATTTCGTAAAGCATGCGAGGGCTAATTTCTGTGGGGTCTGACACCCGTTTTCGAGAGAGCAGGAGGTAATGAACCACGGTGGCTAACCCAAATCCGGTGCAGGCTCCTTCGTTTCCCTGATCTAAGATGGGTACCTTTAGTTTTTTGTAATCCTCTACATCAATCTGTGACGGCACTTCATAGAGGGTTGGGATGTACATTAAATCCCGAAAATCTACATAATCAGGGCGAACGTTACAAACGTAGTCAAACTCGTCTTTCTTACTCTTACCCACTTTTTGCTTTGTCATCGTAAAACCCTCTCTAAGACGTTCACTAGTTTGAGATAATTTACTTTTTACATCATCATTCAAATACATCTGAAGTTGGATAAAATATTATTAATTAATTCATAAATATTTACTTGTTAACCATGATTGCTGGTTTATGATACTTTTGTAATCAGGCTGCTAAGGCTCTTGTCCTGTAGACATAAAGGACAAGAGTTTTAGCAGATTATAATTCTCTTACTCTAGACAAATTTGCTGATGAGCTAGATGATCGCCTCCAAATACTACTCTATCAAAACAAAGCCAATCCCCTAACCTCCCAAGAAACCCTTGATTTAGCTGCAACCGCCGAACTTGACGAAATCTTTAGCTATGCAAATGCGGTCAATGCTAGTCTCTAAAATGCTTGACGGAGTAAAATTAAACTAGAAGCTGACCCAATCATTATGACCACCGAAGAGCTGTTGCTAGAAAAATGGCGTATCCTAACCCCAGATAGACAACAAGAAGTCTTAGCATTAGCTGATCGCCTAGCAATGCCTTCGCCTAATGCGGATAGCCCACTTGGGGAAAAACTTCGCGCTATCCGCAGCCGTATCGTCGAATCTGGGATTCCGCTCTTGAATGATGATGAGTTAGAGCGAGAAATTGCAGAACGACGGGGAGAGCGAGACGAGAACAGCTAATGGTGCTTTCCTTTATTGATTCCGGTGTTTTAATTGCTGCTGCGCGTGGGGACTCCCCTCGGTCTCAAGTGGCTTTAGATATTTTGGCTGATGGCGATCGCATTTTTTGTTCCAGCATTTTTGTTCGGCTAGAAATCTTGCCAAAGTCAGTATGCTATAAACAAACCCTCAAAAAAGAATTCTACGAATCCTTTTTTGAGGGGGTGGTTCATTGGATGCGCGATTTAGATACGCTCACTCAATCAGCTTATGAGTTAGCTTGTACCTACGGTTTGTCTGGATTTGATGCTTTGAATGTTGCTGCTGCTATGTTGCTTAAAGCTGATGAATTGATCACAACTGAGAAGTCAACAAAGCCAATGTATCGGGTTCCAAGCATCCAGTTTGTGACTGTTTAAGGCGATCGCCCAAGAACTCCTAGAAAAAGGAGTGCCTGCATCTGATACTATGCTGGGTTTTCACTCTCCCTTCAAACGCCAACTTAGCAGAGACGCAAGTCAATGAAAATTCTCCTTTCAATGCAAATACTTCTGGGCGCTTTAGTTTTTCTGGCTCCTCTAAAAACACAAGCTCAGCTAAACTTTGCACCCATTAGCCAACATAAATGTACTTACAAAGAAAATGGAAAAATACTTGTTCAGGGAATATGTCAGATCTATCGTAACCATAACGGGTATTTTTACAGTATTCAGTGGCCTGACGGTCTGGGAACAGGTATTGATCGAGTCACAAAACAGACTGCAATAATTGATAAACAGAAGGAGGCAAGAATTTCTTTAGACAAGAATTTTTACTACTTTAAGTGGGAGAACAAATTAATTATTATCGGTCGTTTCTCAGTTAAATAGTCTTTTTCGCAAGAACTGTACTGCTACCGCTGAAACGATTACGTTATTATCATTGCCTTAAACCCCATCCCTTGCCATCATGGATAGAGTGCAAACCTTCACCGACTCACCATACTGGGATGCTCACCGAGCCTGGAACCACCACAACCCAACCCCCCAGCCTTGAAACCTCCCTCAAGCACTACTTCGGCTACGACACCTTTCGTCTCGGCCAACGCGACATTATCGACGCAGCCCTTGCAGGGCAAGACCTTCTCGTCATCATGCCCACCGGAGGCGGAAAATCCATTTGTTTTCAGCTCCCCGCCCTTCTAAAACCTGGCGTCATGATTGTGGTGTCCCCCCTCATTGCGCTGATGCAAGATCAGGTCACAGCACTACAGGTCAACCAAATCCCCTCCACCTACCTCAACAGCAGCCTAGGCATGGCAGAAACCCGCGATCGCGAGTCCCAGCTCCTGCGCGGCGATATCAAACTGCTCTACGTCGCCCCCGAACGGCTCTTCAACCCTAATTTTTTGGGTCTGCTCGATCAGCTCCAGGCCAGATTCGGCATTTCCTACATCACCGTAGACGAAGCCCACTGCGTTTCAGAATGGGGTCACGACTTTCGACCCGAGTATCGCCGTTTAGCCGAACTGCGCCTACGCTACCCCAACGTGCCCGTAATGGCCTTGACTGCCACCGCCACTGATCGCGTTCGGCAAGATATCCTGCTTCAGCTTCAGCTCCGAGAACCCTATGCCCACCTAGCCAGCTTCAACCGCCCCAATCTTTACTACGAAGTCCGCCCCAAGCACCGCAACCTCTACGACGAAATTTTGCAGTACATCCGCAAAACCGAAGGCTCCGGCATCATTTACTGCGCCAGTCGTCGCCAAGTGGACGAACTGACGGCAAAACTCCAGCGCGATGGCATCAGTACCTTGCCCTACCATGCAGGGCTGAACGATCGCATCCGGTCAGAAAACCAGACGGGCTTTCTAAGAGACGACGTGCAGATCATGGTCGCCACCGTCGCCTTTGGCATGGGCATCAACAAACCCGACGTGCGGTTTGTGATCCACCACGACTTGCCGCGCAACATCGAAAGCTACTACCAAGAGGGAGGTCGCGCCGGACGAGACGGAGAACCCGCTGCCTGCATTTTGTACTTTGCCCCCAAAGACATCCGCACCATTGACTGGATGATCGACCAGAAGGTGAACCCCGCCACGGGGGAACCCCTAGAGCAAGAACAGCGCATTGCCCGTCAGCAGCTCCGTCAGGTGATTGACTACGCCGAGGGCACCGTCTGCCGTCGCACCATCCAGCTCAGCTACTTTGGCGAACAATTTCCAGGCAACTGCGACAACTGCGATAACTGCCGCAACCCCAAACCCGTTGAGGATTGGACGGTGGATGCTCAAAAGTTCCTCTCCTGCATTGCCCGCTGCCAAGAGCGCTTCGGCATGAACCACATTATTGATATATTGCGGGGTTCTAAGGGGCAGCGCATCACCCAGAAGGGGCACGACAAACTGACCACCTACGGCATTGGCAAAGATAAAACCGTAGACCAATGGCGACTGCTGGGACGGACGCTCCTTCAGCAAGGCTTGGTAGAGGAAACCACGGATGGCTACCCTGTGCTAAAACTCAACGTCCGCAGTTGGGAAGTGATGCGCAAAGAGCAAACTGTCCTGGTTGCGGTTGCACCTCAGAAAGAGGATGGTGGCGATCGCCGTTCTCAATCTCCTGTGTCTGTGGATGCTGAATCGTTATTCCAGCGACTGCGCGTGTTGCGCAAAAAGCTGGCGGACGAACGGGCGATCGCCCCCTACATGGTCTTTGCAGATTCCACCCTCAAATCAATGGCGCAACAGCAGCCCCAAACCTTAGCAGAATTTGCTGCGATTTCTGGCGTAGGCAGCCGCAAGCTCCTCCAGTACGGCGACAAATTTCTAAGCGAAATTCATGGGTTTAGGACAGAACAGGGGCTACCCGTTGTGGCAGCGGCAGAAGAAACGACCCCGCCGCCATCGAAAAGCGATGACTTTGCCTTAGCAGAAACCCTCTCGGCGACATTGGCGCTGTTTCAGAAGGGATGCAGCGTAAGTGAAATTGCACAGCGGCGTGGGTTTAGGCCCAATACGATTTTGAGTCACCTGGTGGAGCTGATTGAGCAGGGACAGCCCATTGCGTTGGATGGGCTGGTAACAATGGAGCGTCAGGAGAAGATTAGAGCGGCTATTACCCAGGTTGGAGCCACCTCACTCACCCTCATTCGCAACCACCTGGGGGAAGAATATGCCTATGATGAAATTAAACTGGTGCGAGCAGATTGGAATCGATCACAAGAATAAGTGAAATGAGGCATGGGGCTAATTGTAGGCGTGGCAAGTTGTTGGCACAAAAAAAAAGGTGGATGGCTAGAGAGACTGAGGTGATTTCTCTGCCGAAAACCGCCTTATGCGTTCAATAACGCCATTAATTCAACCTCAGAAAGTTGAGGCGTATTGTACTTCTCTGATTTTTTGAGCTTCTTGCCAGGATTCTTGCCCACCACGATATAGCTGGTCTGAGAACTGGGATGCTCATTAATCTGCCCCCCAGCGGCTTCAATTAAGGCATTGGCCTGCTCAAAGCTCAACACTTCTAGTTTGCCCGTAATCACGACCGTTCTCCCCTCAAGGGTTCTACCAGCATGATCTGCTTTGTCGGGTGACGGATCAGCCGCTGGAACGGTATTAGAAACATCTTGTTTAGAAACAGATTGTTGGGCAGATATAGAGGGCTTTGCTTGGGCCGGAGCCGCTTCTGGGCGAACGCTGGGTGCAGAAATATCGCCTCCCTGCCCCTGCTGTGTTAAATCCTTCACCTGCTGCTCTAAAATTCCGACAACATCCTTCGCCATCTTCATGGCTTCAGCCAACTGCCCCTTTTCTTTTGCTAGGGTTTTAACCTGCTGCTCTAGGCCATCCACAACCGTACTGGCCTCTTGAAGCCCCAAATACATCTCTTCGCGCTCTTTGGTAATGCTTTCAAGCTGCTGTACCAAAGCTGGGTCAGGTGCTGGAAGCACTGGCTGTGCTGTCGCTTCTTTGACCTGTGCTTCTAGGATGGCGATCGCCCCCTGCGCCGTCTGAAGTTCTTTGGACAGGCGATCGCGTTCTTGGGTCACGCTCTGAAGTTGGGGCGTCAGCGTTTGGGTGGAAGCTTGGTGCGCAGAAATCGCCCTTGCCAATGCCTCCTCTTGTTCGGCCTTCTGCTGTTCTAAGTCCTTAATCTGTTGGGTTAACGATGCTAGGGTCTTTTGACTGCTTTGAGTTTCTGCGGTTTGGTCTACATGGGCTTGGGTAAGCTGCTCAACCTGGGCTTCTAATGCGATTGCTTTAGCTTCAGCGGTTTGACGTAACGCTTCAACCTGCGCTTTATCCTGAGTTTGTTGAGTCAGGGATGTTTGGGTTTCCTGGAGGGATTGATGGAGGCGATCACGCACCTCGGCCAGATCCTGAACTTGCCGTTGCAAGTCCTCTGCGATGGCGGCACTGTTTTGCAGCACGGCGATCGTTTGCTGGGCCGTCTCTAGCTCGGTTTGCAGATTACTTTGAGCCAGTTCTGCATCCACCGCAGTACCCTGCACCTGTTGGAGATCCCATTCAAGCTGGGCATTGCGAGATTCTAGGCTTTGAAGTTGCCCTTGCAAAACATTCAGAGTCTGGTCGCCGCTTTGTTGCGTTTGTTGAAGCCGCTCTTGAGACTGAGTAAGCTGCTCAACCTGCATTTGAAGAGCTTTCCCTTCTCGCTGAGCCGTTTGGAGCTGCGTTTTTAGGTCTGTGGCTTGACCTTGATAGGGGGTGAGCGTCTCGATTTGTTTCTGAAGGGTGTTTCCTTCTCGCTGAACTGTTTGGAGCTGGGCTTTAAGATCTCTGACTTGCCCTTGATAAGGCGTAAGCTCCTCAACCTGCTTTTGAAAGCCCTTTAATACGCCTTCAGACGCTTGAAGCTGTTCTTTAAGCGCTGTTGATTGAGCTTGATAGGGGGTGAGTTCTTGAAGTTTTTGTTGAAGCTGCTGTTGAAGTTGGGCGATCGCCGTTTGATGCGCTCCCTTCAGGTCTGCTAAAGCAAGCTGGTTTTGCTGTTCTTGGGCTTCTAATTGCTTTTGGAGCGCTGTCGTTTGAGTGCTGGACTGGGCCAGTGTATCCTCAAGCTGCTGGCGCTGTTGATTGAGATCGTCTAGGGCAAACTCCAAAGAATGTATGCGCTCCTGTGAAGCGGTCATCGTACCCTCTAGCTTTGCTTTCTGCTCAGAGAACTGGAGACGGTCTTGCTCTAATTGTTCCAGCACAGCCTGTGCTTGTTTAAGATCTTGTTTCGCCTGGGCAAATGCCTTGAGTTGGGATTGAAAGACTAAATTTTCGGCTTGGAATTGCGCTTGTTCCTGCTGGGCCAATTGCTGCTGTTGTGCAAGCTGGCGCTCAAGTGCTGCAAGCTGGGCTTGGTTTTGTCCCTGACTTTCTTGGAGCTGGGTATGATCTTGGGTTAGGGCAGACAACCGCTCATGGACAGAATCCGTCTCCTGAAGCGCTATCTGTAATCTTTCCTGAAGTTCACTTTGCGTGGCGGATGCTTGCGTTATTCCTTGCTGAAGCGTCTGGAGTTCGGTCTGTTTGGCTTTTAGGTCTTTTTCGAGCTGGTTTTTTTCAGTTGTCAGGGCTGCAAGGTCTGTCTGAACGGTCGTGAGATGATTTTGCATCTCCTGAAGCGAAGCCTCTGCTTGCTGCGCTTGATGGGTTAGGCGAGTGACTTCTGCTTGAAGTTTATCGATGGTGGATTGCTGAGACTGCCCTTCCTGGCACAATGCTTCTTGGGTATTCAGTAACTCAGTAATTTCTTGCTCTAAAGACGAGACCACCTGCTGAGCAAGACCTAGGGCTTCCGTTAAAGCTGTTTTCTCTTGCGTCAATGTCTGAACATTGGTTTCCAGAGCCGTCTTTGCCGAATCGGCTGTACCCAGGGCAGACTGTGCAGATGAAAGCTGCCGCTGGCTTCTAACCCGCAGCCCCAGCGTTAGCGCAGTGGCGACTGCGATCGTCGCAGCCGTTGAAATCAGTTGATAGTCCATAACCTCAGTTCATGCCCCAAATCGTTAAATTAACTGAGAGCATGCCTCAGATCTACAAAAAGCAAAAAACTGCAAAACCATGCTCTGTCGATAAAGCCAAAGCCTTATGCACAAGGCTATTCTACTGTTAGGGGTAGTCAATAAACAGATATACCTCAGTCTATCAACTTATTTCTCTATTTACACCAGATGAGAATCCCAGCATTTATTGCAGCTATGACAAGAAACAAGAAATTAAAAGCTTAAAAAGCAGAGCTTAAAATATTTTAAGATCCATAAAAATAGGTTAGCAGCACTAATCAAGACTTAACAAACAAGATTAGCTGCATGAGTATATACTCCAGCATGTGCAAGCAATAGATTTATTCATATATACAGTATTTATAATCTGTATTAACAAAGTTTTAGTTCGGATTAACGTATACATTTCGAAAAAAATCAGTATTTACACGGTTGATCAGCTTTAAGAAAAAATGTACCTTAGCTAAGAAGAGGTGAACACTTTCTTTACGGATAGAAGGTGCCATCTTAAGATCAAGGTGAAGATCTTTACGATCTTTGATTTTTAGATAGAGGGGGAATCTACATGTTGAATACAGAGTTAACAAATCGTTCATTCGCAAAAAAACTCCAAGCTTCTAGTAGCGTCTGTGCTGTTGCAGGTGGCATTATCTTAGCTTCCAATACTGATGTCAGCAGCTATGGATTCTTCTTTCTGGCATTAAGCTCTAGCCAAATGCTGGTCTCTGCATTTCTCCAGCAGAATACTTCAATCATGATCTACGCAGGCTCTCTCTTCATATTTGTAGACTGCTTAGGTATTTATCGATGGGTTTTAAAATAACTTTATATATAGATCTATGCTGTGGCATTCCTATCCAGAACATTTAGATTCATTTCCTTTACAAAAAGCCTATGAATCCCTAGAGGGTGATCCACCCTCAAAGATTCCATTCATAGTTTGGCTGTTAGAAAATCCAGATAGTCCATTCGCATTACCAGGATGCATTAACCTCTACGGTCACGATTGTATTCATTTGCTATTGCGCCAAGGCTTTACATCTAAAAATGAAGCCTACGTTGTTGGGTTTACGATGGGCAATGATGTTAGGACAAATCGGCTCCATTTAATGATCTTCAAGTTTGCTGCACGAGCGCTCTATCCTGAGAAGTATCGCTTAGATGCTTCCGAGGTTGAGTACTTTGAGAGTGGGTTTGAGCTGGGGCAAAAGATTCGTGTCAAAAATTTAAACCAATTTTCATTTTCCCAATGGCAGGAGAAGACCTTGCAAGATATTAGGGTAGAAATTGGTTTAGACTCTAGCGAAGTTCCTGCACTGAGTGGCGTTCTAATCAGCTAGAACCCTATTCCACCGTGGGGAATTGTTATGAACCTTTCTCTTGCTGTTGTTCAGTGGGGATAAAGTATGATATTTCCCATTGATACGCTGGTCATTTTGATTGCCTATGAACGGACTGTGGCTTGCCGAACAGAAATTGCAGCTTAGAAAGGATTTGCCGCTGCCGCTGCCTGCCCCTGGAGAGGTTGTTGTGCGTGTATTGCAAGCAGGTATCTGCAATACTGATTTAGAGTTACTGCGGGGCTACTATCCCTATACGGGCGTTATCGGCCATGAGTTTGTGGGCATGGTTGAAGATGGACCAGTCCATTGGGTGGGTCAGCGTGTGGTGGGCGAAATTAATGCGGTGTGCGGTCATTGCCGATTTTGCACAAGTGGCAGCTCAACCCATTGTGAAAACCGGACAGTTCTGGGTATTGTGAATCGAGCGGGTGCTTTTGCAGAGTATCTATGCCTGCCAGAAAAAAATCTACACCCCGTTCCAGCTTCTGTCTCTACAGATGCGGCTACGTTTACTGAACCCTTGGCGGCGGCCCTTGAGATTCAGCAGCAGGTGTCCATTCAGTCTGGCGATCGCGTTTTGGTCATCGGCGATGGTAAGCTCGGTCAACTGGTCGCCCAAACCCTTGCACTCACTGGATGTGACCTATTGGCAGTAGGACGACATGGGGACAAACTTGCCAATCTTGAGGCGCGGGGAATTCAGGTTGGCTATGCGGACGCTATAGCGGCACGAACCTTTGATGTGGCGGTGGAATGTACAGGTAATCCAGAAGGCTTTGTGATCGCCCTCCAATCTCTTCGCCCACGGGGCACCTTAGTCCTCAAGAGCACCTATGCGGGACGGCTCAGTCTGGATGCCTCGGCGTTGGTGGTGGATGAGATTACGCTGATTGGCTCCCGCTGTGGGCCATTTCCAGAGGCACTCAAGCTACTGGCAGACCATCAGGTGGATGTCTCTTCGTTAATTCAGGCCCGCTACCCGCTGACGGATGGATTGGCCGCGTTTAGCCATGCTCAACAGCAAGGCGTTTTGAAAGTATTAGTCTCAATGGAAGCTGAATCATGATTCAAGGCTAATTCAGCGCCAACCGAATTACAAAAATTTCCTATGGTAATCATTCAAGGAAACATCGCTCAAATCCGCTTGTTTCGACACCTTTAAAACACAAAATCGGTCAGAATCAATCAGAATACCTGAGGATTTTTGCCGATGCATCTTAGATTTTCTCAAGAACTGAAGCCACTGATTGAGCGTTCTGCAACGCAATCAGTCACCCTCGCGGAGCTATTAGCGGAAACCTCGGAGCAAAGTTTTGGTCTTGTGATGGCTCTTTTAGCGCTGCCGTTTTTGCTACCTATGCCTCCTGGGGTTTCTACAATTTCGGGGAGCGGATGTATTTTATTGGGGCTGCAAATGCTGGCGGGCTGGAAGGCTCCTTGGCTCCCCAAACGCATTGCTCAGATGAAGCTTCCTCAAGCATTTATGGAAAAGCTTCTGAAGTTGGTGCAGTCGATCACAAAACTGCTGGAGAAATTTGTCCGCCCCAGAATGCCCTGGTTGGTGAATAATCCTTCAATCTGGCGGATCAACGGACTTTGCATCTGCTGGCTGGCCATTTTGCTGATGCTGCCCATTCCGCTCACAAATCCTATCCCGACGGTTGGCATTTTGCTTTTTGTGTTTGCCATGCTGGAAGCAGACGGTCTGCTGATGTGCGTTAGCTATGGCATGACACTGGTGATTACAGCAGCGGTGTTTGGCGTGGGATATTTGTTGTGGCGATCGCCAGAACTACTCCAACAGTTCCAAAATAGCCCTATTCATTGATAAAAATTAATGGTATTAGGTACCTCAAAATCAGTAGTCGAGATAAAAGCGTGATTCTGCAAAATTTGATTCAATTCTTCGAGATCACTAGATTGAATTTTCTTACCTTTTTTATTGATATTTTCTTTTGACAAAAATGTTCCTGTTTGCGAATCCTTTTCCAATACCTGTTGAATGAGCGCCATATCAGTCGGTACGATTCCACAATAATCAAGCATCTTTATCACAGTTTTTTTGGGGGCTGAGTGCCAGCTTAGATATCGAATGGCTAACATCTCTACACCACTTTCATGCAATTGAATATATCGTTCCATTACCGACAACCACATTAGGGTCAACAAACTGACAGACGAGAGGTGTTTTACAGCATCAAAATTGGCAATCAATGGTGTTAGAGGTGCTATTGATTGACGGAGTTTATTCTCCCAAAGATAGAGTTCATTCTCAGATTTTTCAACTCCGCTACTATAAGCACTTAGGGCCGATCCGAGCCAGGCTTCAGCATTTCGATACAGAAAAATATTCTTTGTTTTCGGATAAATTTGATGTAGATAGCCACCCAACTCAATAACAAAACTTCGTACTTTAATGACCCAAGCTGTTTGGGCTGGAGTCTTGCAAAGCAAGTTTACTGTTGCCCTTAGTAGATCTAAGAAATTGGTATTATTTCCAAGCTGATAGTATCTTGCGGCAACAAGCAAGGTCAAAGCATCAGGCTCTGAGATGTTGATGACACCATCAATGTGAGCAAATATTTGACTAGCCAGCGTGGAGCCTGCTCGACCGACAGAATGAATAAACACTAACCGTCTATCATCTATCGTAATAGATTGCGCTAAATGAATCATACTTTCAAAGGGAAGTGTCAACACTCGTACTGCATTTTCATATTGAGCCAAATAGTAAAAAGGGGCATGAGAGAGATCTCTCTCGGAGGGAGTTTCTACAAAAACAGCTCGGTTCTGCTTAAAATCAAGGCTGTAAAGACTAATATAAGGATTTTCTAAAATGACTTCACTTCCAATCTGTCCAACATTCTTTAACTCAAAATCTGTTATATCAGCTAAACTAAGTTGAGATCTAGGTCTTTTTTGGACTATTTCATAATTTGTTGCCATCATTCATTCATCCTTATATATTTCCGATTTCTCCAATAATTACCGATCAATCCATCAAGAGCAATTCATAAAATTGATCTCAACCCAGTAATCAAGCGATCGCATCCTTCTTTCACAGTCGCCTGCTCAAGCGCAGCATAGGCCATACGCAGGTAACAGCCCTGATCCATCCCAAACGTAGTTCCAGGAATTACCGCAACACCATGTTCTCTAATCAGCCGCTCCGTCAGCGTCATCGCAGGGATTTGCGTATTGAGATTGAGCAAAACATAAAATGCACCCTCCGCCTTAGGCACAGTACAGAAGTCTTGCAGTGAATTGACCGCCTCTAAGACAGATTGACGGATCGAAGCGATCGCTCCCAAATGCCCCACACAATAGGCCCGCCCCGCAGCCAGCGCCCCCAACGCCGCAATCTGAGACACCACGGGCGGACAAATCAAAATCGTGTCCTGAATTTTTTGAATCGATTCTACAAGGTGGGTTGGAATGGACATATAGCCAATCCGCCAACTGGCAAACCCATAGGCTTTAGAAAGACTGAACAGCGAAATCGTATGCTCACAGCCTGGATCAAATCGTGCTGGAGAAATATGCTCTGCCCCGTCGTAGATGAAATATTCATATGCTTCATCGCTGATATGGTAGATGCCGCGTTCTTGGCACAGTCGGTTCACCGCTTTCAGCGCCTCGGCAGGATAAACCACCCCAGTCGGGTTATTGGGCGAAATGGTCACAATAGCGCGGGTTCGCGCTGTGATTGCGG
This sequence comes from Acaryochloridaceae cyanobacterium OTE_25_metabat_464, assembly GCA_031362245.1. GTDB lineage: Bacteria > Cyanobacteriota > Cyanobacteriia > Thermosynechococcales > Thermosynechococcaceae > JAAURS01. Next base: position 21,017 of record JANLSD010000161.1, read on the forward strand.
CGTTGATCGCCTCAACCTGAAGCTGATAGTTGGCGTCTGTAGACACTAAGACAGCAGTGCAGCTTGCCATGGCGATCGCCATTTCATGGTTGAAATAATAGGGCGTTTGCAAAATAATTTCATCGCCCGGTTGCGTGATGGCCAGCACCGCATTGATAAACCCCATGTTGCTCCCAGCGGTCACAACCACCTGATGGTCGCCCTCAAGCTGGATCTGGTTTTCTGCTGCAAGTTTATGGGCGATCGCCGCTCTCAAGTCAGGAATGCCCTGGACATCTTGGTACTTGTGGAGATTGGGATTGGAAAGAAACGTGGCGATCACCCCAGTCGCCTCAGGGGGTGGGCCATAGAATACAACCCCTTGCCCCAGAGAAATTGTGCCAGGGTTTTGCCGAATCAGCTCTCCCACCATCGGAATAATCGGAGACTGAACAGACTGCATTCGTGTTGCGGTAAGCCGTTGGGGAGTCATCATGCCTAAGGAGGAGCGTCTGATACGGAAAGAGCATCATTCATCATATCTGGCCCCTCTAACAGCCATTGGGTTGGTTTTGTGAGCATTTTGTGGGCCAATGCGCGCTCTAGGGGCCGAGCAAACCAGTATCCTTGACCAAATTCACAGCCGATGGTTTTGAGCTGGAGCAATTGTTGTAGTGTTTCAACCCCTTCCGCAACCACTTCAATGCCAATACTTTGAGCCAACATCGTAATGGCCCGCACAATCTCTAAACTTTCTGCATCGCACGTCATCCGGTGCACAAAGGAACGATCAATTTTCAACGTATTGATGGGAAAGCGAGGCAAATAGCTCAGGGATGAATACCCCGTCCCAAAATCATCAATACTGAGTTGAATATCTCTAGCCCGAATATTAATCAGCGTCTGGATCACGCTTTCAACCTCGTCAACCAGCATGCTTTCAGTCAACTCTAGCTTTAAGAACTTTCCCTCCAAACCCGTTTCTGCCAGAATTCGGTCAATTTGATCAATCAACCCTGGTTCACGGAGCTGCTTGCTAGAAAGGTTGACACTCACAATCAGCTCACGATGTGCCGGAAAACTTTGATGCCATTCATTGAGTTGACGACAAGCTTCATGAAGTACCCATTCTCCCAAGGGAATAATAAACCCCGTTTCTTCCGAGATTTCAATAAACTCGGTGGGCGCAATAAATCCATTTTGGGGGTGCTGCCAACGTAACAGTGCTTCAAACCCAATCAAATTTCCCGTACTCAAAGACACAATGGGTTGATAGTGCAGGGTAAATTCTTGTTGGTCTAAAGCCTGACGCAAATCGCTCTCAATCTGTAAAACCTTGAACGTCTGGGTATGTAAATCGGTTGTAAACATCGCATAACAAGCTCTCCCTGTCCGCTTTGCTTTGTACATCGCTAAATCTGCATCACGCAATAAATCAGTCGCGTTTTGATACAGGGAAGACCCAATTACAATACCGATACTGGCGCTAGGAAAAAGCATATGCCCCTGCAAACTCAAGGGTTTACAGAGGGCTGCTAAAATCCGTTCTGCAACTTGAGTGGCTTCGGCTGGCTCTCGCATGTTTTCGATCAGCACTGTAAACTCATCGCCTCCCAGTCGAGCCACCACATCATGGGATCGCAGGCAATGTTGGAGCCGATGGGTAATGGTGATTAAGAACTGATCGCCCACCATATGACCAAGGCTATCGTTGATAATTTTGAATCGATCTAAATCAATAAACAGAACCGCAAATTGATAGCTTGAGTTTGCTTGGGATAGTTGAATAACTTGGTCAAGGCGTTTCATTAAAAGGGTGCGATTGGGCAACCCTGTTAAGGCGTCATGGAGGGCGTCATGGGCCAGTTTTTCTTCAACGCGAGAGCGTTCAGCAATTTCACGCTGAAGTTTGAGGTTTATTTTTTGCAGGGCTTGATTTTGGGCCGCAAGCTGCTGCTCTTGTTCATACCGTCGTAGGGCTTCTTTGACCGTTAAGCCGAGATCGGTCTCATCCCAGGGTTTGGTCATGTAGCGATAAAGATTGGCGTGGTTTACGGCCTGCACAATGTCGTTTAGACTGGCCAATCCCGTCAACAAAATTTTGAGGGTTTTAGGGTACTGTTCGTGTAGCTGGCTCAAAAGCGCGACGCCATCCATCTTTGGCATGGTTTGATCACACAGAATGAGGGCAACTTCAACCTCCTCTTGGGCCAGCTCAGCAAATAAAGCCAACGCTTCTTCACCACTTTCAGCAAGTTCGATGTCGTAGGTTTCTCCTAAAATCCAACGCAATTGGTCACGGAGACTGAGCAGTACCGTTTGGTCATCATCAACACAAACAATGGCATGCCTACTCATCGAATTTCCTTATGCCGGACTGGATGATGCTAATGAGATGTTCCTCTGTCCAGGGTTTGGCAATGTAAGCGTGAAGATTGGCGTATTGGCGGGCCTGTCGGATAGCAGCTTCATCGGCATGTCCTGTCAATAATACGGTAACAATACTCGGGAATCGTTTGTGAACCTGGATTAAAAATTCGTCGCCTCGCATTCCTGGCATCAACCAATCGGAGACAATCACCAGAACTTTAATGGCTTCAGCGCAAAGCTCTTCTATCACTTCCCAAGCTTCATCAGCACTCTCAGCGACTTCGTAACGATAGAGATCGCCAAAATGCTTAGAAATTTGATCGCGTAAGCTGACCAGCACTATGCGCTCATCATCCACACATAAAATTGCTTTTGATATTGAAGTCATAGTCTGGTTAAAGTATCGTAGGCTACATATTTTTTTTCGTAATTTCCTTCAGCTTATCCAGGCTCGGCCCAAAAGCTAGCTTTCGACCAAGACTTGGAAATCAAGCGGTAGGGTCACTCTAAATACAGTAAGGCCAAGTTGGCTTTTAACGCTGACGCTGCCATGATGTTTTTCTATAATTTTACTCACAATACTTAACCCCAATCCACTGCCTTCTCCAGCGGGCTTCGTTGTAAAAAAGGGTTGAAAAATTTTATCTTTAATGGCATCTGCAACACCACAACCACCATCACTCATTTCTACCACCACGGACTGGTCTTGTCTAAAAACGGCGATCGCCAGTTTTCCCTTGTAATCCATTGCCTGGATGGCATTACTAATCAAATTTGACCAAACCTGCGCCAATTCTTCGGGATGACACATAATGGACGGTACAGATTGATAGGTTTTGACAATCTCAATCCCGTGCTTAATTTGATTCTGATATAGCGTCAACACCATATCAATGCCTTCACTGATGGATGCACTGATCGGAGCGTCCGAAGTATCTTGACGCACAAAGTTTTTTAGGGCATAGACGATCCGAGAGGCACGTTCTACCGCAAGGCGAATATTGTGACTGTTATTTTGCACTGAGGATAAATGATAGGCAGTTTCTATAATAAAAGAAGAATTCGGCTCTTTTAGTAATGGCAAAATAGGATCAAGCTGTGCTTGGATCCCCATCTGACTTAAAAGCGTTGAGAGTTTGTCTGCATTTGCTACTCCTTGGGCAAGTAAGGTTTGTTTAAGCGTCTGTTTGAGCTGACGTTCTTCCCGTGAAGAGAAGGTTGATTGAGGGTGTCTGGCTAAATCTAAGAGCTTGAAAAATTCGGCCAATCTTTCTGGTGCTAGGGTTTTGACTAAAGGAGGCAGCTCTTGTAACGTTTGTTCTAAGGCGCTGGAAATATTGCCGATGGAGGCTCGAATGGCTCCTAGGGGCGTATTGATTTCGTGGGCAATCCCCGCAACGAGATGCCCGAGGGCTGCCATTTTCTCAGAATGAATGATTTCCTCTTGGGCCGTTTGGAGTTGGGTCATGGCTTCTGAGAGCGATTGAGTTCGCTCGTGGACTTGATGTTCTAAGTTCCGGTTGTAAAAGGCGAGCTGCTGTTCGTTTTTATGGAGGGCGATGTTAAGCGCCTGTAATTCGCCAAAGGAGCTACGAAGTTTAACCGCCATGCTGTTAAAGGCTTCGGAGAGTTCTCCCACTTCATCGTCGCGATTTATGGTGACAGACTGGGTCAGGTTTCCGGCGGCGATCGCCTTGGCAGCTTGATTCAGCTTTAGGATGGGTTGAGTGATCCAGCGGGCCGTTAGAATTCCGATAAAACTTGCCAGACCTAATGCACCCAAACACAGAAAAACGGTTGCTCGCGTGTTGGAATTAATTTGGGCCATAAAGTCAGACTCTGGCACCACCACCACCACCAGCCAATCCAGCCCAAATTTGTCACGCCAAGGAGTCACGCGCATAAAGTGGCGATCGCCTTTAACGGAAAACTTGATTTGCTGTTCCTTTTTAATCTGCTTAAAGTTTCCAAATCTTTGTTCTAGTGCGTGAGCAGTCGCCTGGATTAAAGGCTCTTGACTTTTAAATGCACTTAATCGTTCGGCCTTGCCCTTCACTAGGGTATAGGGAGGTTCTGTTGCAGAGCTTGCAATCAGCGCCCCGTCCCGTTCCATTACAAAAATCTTAGCGGAAGGACTCACGATGGACTCTTTGAGAAACTGACTCAGCTTCGAGAGCAAGAGAGACACATCTAAAATGGCAATGAGCTGATGTTTATCGTCATAAACGGGGTAGCCCGCATCAATAGCGACAAATTCTGGCGTCTCGTTCCAATTTAAGACAGAAGACCAGATCGGCTTCCCTGCTTGAATGGCAGCGGGATACCAATTTTCTTCTTTCGGGTTGTACCCATAGATTTTGATGACCTTGGCTTTATTTCCAGCGCTATCAGTAGCGTAGGTATGGTTGCGGTTGCCGAGTCGTGCAGAACGTTCGTCAATGGTGGTGCCTTGACCGAGAATCCAACGTCCAGCCCCTGAAAACTCCCCTGTCGGCAGTGCCCCCCCAATGTAGCTCACATCAAAGACCTTCGATTGTGACCAAAAATGGCGGCCTGAGCGTGTAAAGTCTTTTAAATCCAGCTCCCCCAGCCGGATCGCCTCTGCATTAAGTTGATTGATGTCCTGGGCGGTTTTCATGTCCTTGTCGAGACGTTGAGTGACAACATCATTGGACTTATCCAGTAATTTCACCGCTAGGCTATTGACTGCGCGCTGTCCGTTGCGAAAGGAAAGATAGCCCACCAGCCCCACCGTGCCTACAATTTGCAGCACAAAGGGCACCACTAGAATGGTGCGGAGTCTAGTTTTGCCCAGTAAATTTGGCATGGGTCTTGCGACAGTTTATTTCAAGACAATTGATTTCTAGACAAATCAGTTCAAAATCGAGGCGATGTCTGATTTTAGAATCCGAGGGTTCTAAAGTTTGTATGCATGAGACACATTCCATACCTATTAGTACCCAAATTTGTCTGTAGATCGATCTTGTTCGTTTTTGTCGCCATCCAGTGTCCGAGCATGGCGTGGTATAACGCATGTTTGGAAAAATACCCTAGATTTATCGTTCCTTCGGTACAGCTTTTCGTTTACACTACTCAGCGAAAATCTGTTTAGTCTGGCGACCCCTCAGAGAATTCTTTATGTACATTATCCAAATTGCCTCAGAATGTGCTCCGGTGATTAAAGCAGGAGGGCTAGGGGATGTGGTCTATGGTCTCAGTCGGGAGCTAGCGCAACAGGGGCATACCGTTGAGCTGATTTTGCCGAAGTATGACTGCATGCGCTATGACCACATTTGGGGGCTTCATGATGCGTACCTAAATCTCTGGGTGCCCTGGTACGACGGCAGAGTGCACTGTTCAGTTTCTTGCGGCTGGGTGCATGGGCAGATGTGCTTTTTTATTGAGCCTCACTCTGAAGATAATTTCTTCAATCGTGGCTATTACTACGGGGACTCCTCCGATGCCATGCGCTTTGCATTTTTTAGCAAGGCAGCCCTAGAGTTTTTACAGCAAAGCAATAAATGCCCCGATGTAATCCATTGCCATGATTGGCAGACGGGACTGATCCCCGTCATGCTTTACGAAATATATCAGTGGCACGGGATGGAGCACCAGCGAGTTTGCTACACCATCCATAACTTTAAGCACCAGGGAGCCTGCGGGGCCGAAATTCTCAAGGCCACAGGACTCAACCGCGAAGACTATTACTACTCGCCCGATCGCCTTCAGGACAACCACCACCTGGGTGCCCTCAATCTTATGAAAGGGGGCATTGTCTACGCCAATAGTGTCAACACCGTTTCTCCCCATCATGCTTGGGAGGCCCGTTTTACCGATATTGGTTGCGGTCTTCAGCCCACTCTGGAGCGCCACCAAAACAAATTTAGCGGCATCCTCAACGGCATTGCCTACGATGTCTGGGATCCAGAGACCGATCAATATATTCCCTACCCCTATTCTGCCGACCACTTTATGGACAAAAAGCTGAACCAGAAAGCGCTGAGATCGCGCCTTCTATTAGCAGACTCCGACCAGCCCATTATTTGCTTTATTGGTCGATTAGACGATCAGAAAGGTGTGCACTTGGTGCATCATGCCCTCTACTACGCCCTAGAACGGGGGGCGCAGTTTGTGCTGCTGGGATCTGCCACGGACTCTGCCATCAATACTTGGTTTGCCCACGAAAAGGCCGTCTTGAACGAGAACCCCAACTGCCATCTAGAACTGGCCTTTAACGAAGAGCTGGCCCATCTCATTTATGCAGGCTCTGACATGATTGTGGTGCCCAGTAACTATGAACCCTGTGGTCTCACCCAAATGATTGGGTTGCGCTATGGCACGGTTCCCATTGTGCGGGGTGTGGGTGGACTGCTCAATACCATCTTTGACTGGGACTATGATGAAGAGCATTCTCCTGAGACCCGCAATGGCTTTGTATTTTATCAACAGGACATCGTGGCGTTAGAGTCTGCGATGGGACGTGCCCTTGATCTTTGGAGCCAGAGTCCAGAGCTATTTCAGCAGCTTGCCCTTCAGGGGATGGCCGATGATAATTCCTGGGCCATTCCGGCTCAGAAATATGTCGAAATATACGAGGTCATCCGCCATAAATGGGCCTAGAATGGGCCTAATCACTCCTCTTTCTAATTTATGAAATCTTTATATACTGTCAGTCTGGCCCTGGGGGGCTGGATTGCGCTTTCTATGGGTGCGGCTCTGGCAAAACCTCTCACCGTTGGGGCTTACCAGGGTCCTGGGAACCATTGGATTTTTATTGCTAGTGCCGGAGATCGCATCTGTTACCAGAGCATCAATCGAGGCGTAATGGTCTCCTCTGTTACGCCAGATCCGACCCATCAAGGTATGTACCGCCTAGATAGCAATCCTAACTTTGCGCTATATCAACCTTCCAGCAATACGCTGCTGTATGGTGAATTGAATCAACTCACCAAAGCGAAAGCCATTGCCCAAGGGGGTAGGCCCAATGAAAGCCTTCTAAAACAGTGCCTAAGCGCCAATGGGCCATTTTTTAAAAAATCTATAGAGAATCGTGGGGGCTAGTGAATTCCCAATAAAAGTCATAATGGGACAAAGACAGTTCAGTTTCAAATCTCGCACTCCCCACCCATTGAATTTAGGAGCAGTCCATGACCGCCGTAAAACTTGCTGCGCAAGATCTATTTCGCGCTGCCTATGAAAACCGCTATACCTGGGATGCTCAGTTCCCAGGCTACACTGCCGATGTCACCTATACCCAAGACGCTCAAGTGTTTACAGGGCAAGCTCGCGTTAGTGGCGACATGAAGGCTGAAGTGCTAAATGTTGCCGATGAAGACGCTCAAAAGGCCATTCACGGGCAGCTTTGGGAAATTTCGATTCATCGGGTGCGACGCAGCTTTGAAGACACCCACAGCAAAAATACCTTTACCTATGGCGAAACCGACTCCACTGGGGCCGTTGAGCTGATCATGGGAGGCAAATCCGAGGGTGATTCGTATAAGGTGCGTGACAATGAGGTATGCCTGGTTCATCGCCACATTCATGGCGTGGTGGTGACAATCAATACCTTTAGCTCCCACGATACGGGGGAAGGCTATCTCTCCCAAAGCTATGACTCTGTTTACCACGATCCAACGACTGGAGAACAGAAAGGCGGCAAGAGTCTATTTACAGATACCTACGAAAAAGTGGGGCTGTATTGGATCCTCAACCGTCGCGTGATTGAAACTGCAACGGACGACGGGACTGTGACCCAAGACTTTGCCTTCTCTAATATTCAGCTTCTTTAAAACCGCGTTTTATTCTTAGGGAGGGCAAGGTCTTGCCCCCCTACAGGCAATACTGTTCGGATAGCCCATATACCTTGCACTCAGCCCCCCCCAGCCCCCCAATTCAAGGCCACAGGGCCATAAGAAAGGGGGGAGAAATCCAAAGTCTCGGGACATTTCCCCCAGAATTGGCTACGGTGTACACACAAGTCTGAAAAACATTAAAACCCTGCATTCGATCCCCCCT
>JANLSD010000194.1:0-10156 GCA_031362245.1 Acaryochloridaceae cyanobacterium OTE_25_metabat_464
GTAACGTTAAGGTCATTTATACGGCCCACGGGTTTCATTTTTACAAGGGTGGCCCTCTGCTCAAAAATCTGGCCTTTGGCTCAATGGAAAAATTGCTTGACGCACAGCGGCGATCGCCTCTTCTGAGACCTGCTGTTTGTCATAACGGGCCAAATCCACCCCAATTCCGGGCATGTAAGTCACCCGTTGAGGTGGCACCAGCCGATAGCGATGGGCAGCGGACTCATCCTCTCGGTTGATTACGACGAGGTAATCTGTCCAAGCGCCAGCCAATTTTTCCATTGAGCCAAAGGCCAGATTTTTGAGCAGAGGGCCACCCTTGTAAAAATGAAACCCGTGGGCCGTATAAATGACCTTAACGTTACGCCGTAACCGCAGCCGCCGTAAAGCACACCGCGTCACAAAGGCGGCGACAGGCGTATGGACATGCACCAGATCGTACTGCCCTTGTTCGACAATCTCGCAAATTCTGGGCAACGCCTTGCGGAAATTCTGGGGACTGAGGGGATTGCGAGACCAGTCTATGTCCCAGACCTGATCAAAGAATTCGGTGCAGGCTCCAAACTTAGAGATGTTGTAGGCCATGCCATCTACAACCCAGCCCTCCCGCCGAAAGTGTTGCGCGTAGGGCAACAGAAAAGCGTAAATGGTTTCTGGGATCGTGGTTGCAATCAGTAATCTAGGCATCAGTCACTTTGGCACGGTACTCCATCTTAAGGGGATTACCAGCCCTTCTACCCAGCAATTTTCATTATGAAAATGTCGCCGCGACACCTTGCACTACCCCACCCCAACCCTCCCCTTGGGAAGGGGAGGGAGCCAGGATTTCTCTTCTTCCCCCCTTACCAAGGGGGATTGAGGGGGGTAGTACAAGATTTAAGGCATCTTGTGCAGTGACTTTTTGGACTAAGTTTTCATAACGAGAATTGCTGCCTTCTACCCATGCCCCTATCCACAGATTGATTTAATCTATATGACGAGATGATGGCTTAGAAATTAGAGATCGCGTCGTCATCCAATTGCCTCACCTTTGTAGAAGCAGGCACAACTGGAATGGCAACCGGAGGACGTTCCAAAACGATCATTAGTGCTTTAGGATTGACCGATTCGCCTGTTCCCATGGAGATGGTGGGAACCACAGACTGAGGAATTTCGGTCAAGGGAGGCTGGGGCTTGGGCTGCTGCGCAATTTGCAAGGTTCCGGTTTGATTTCCGGTGAACAGCCCAGATACCGCACCAATCAAGATTGCGGCTGCGGCTGCGCCTATACCGCCCCAGACCCAAAGTTTCGGTTTACGATCTAACCGCCCCATAACCTGACTCACCAACTGCTCTGTCGGCATAGAAGGCGTCGCCACTGGCATAGATTGCAGGCCACCCTGAAGCATCAGCATCTGTTGATAGGTCTGCTGAAATTCAGGATCCGAAGCGAGCCATGCTTCGACCTGTTTGCGTTCGTCCGGCGTAACTTCACCGTCTAGGTAGGCACTCAAAAGCTCAAATTTTTCAGACGGAAAGGAAATGGGGGTATCCATGAGAATCACTTAGTTGCCCGTCCAGGGGGATTCAGAGTTTTCAAAAAAAGGAAACAGCAGATTGGCCTAAATTTTGAGGGATGCATATCCATCTCAGAACAAAGGGCTTTTTTGAAGCTCTATATTCACTCTAGCCTATTGCTGGGAGTGGAGCTATGCCAAGTTAATGCATTGAACGATTCTTGACTTAGGATGAGCATTGTGAGCCTCACACCTGACATTTATGAAAAGTCTTTACTCAAAGATTTAGCTCTGTAAATAGGACTGAAGCTGTGATTGCAGGCGCTGGCGTGCCCTTGCAATCCGTGACTTCACAGTGCCTAAAGACACACCTGTGATCTCGGCAATCTCTTCGTAGGCCATCCCGTCAATTTCGCGGAGGACGATGGTGGTTCTAAAGGCTTCAGGGAGGTCTGCGATCGCCACATGAAGCTGATGATAAAACTCGCTCGTTGCCAAAGAATCATCGGGCCTGGGTTCATCGGAGGCAATCTCCCAACTGATTTCACCATCTTCCATTGAGAGGGGCGCATCAAGAGACAAGGGGCTTTTGTGACGCTTGCGCTTACGCAGTTCGTCGTAGAACAGGTTGGTGGCAATGCGGCTCAGCCAACCTCGGAACTTGACAGGTTCTTGGAGGCGACAGATATTGCGATACACCCGAATCCAGACTTCTTGGGCCAAGTCAGCGCGATCGTCCCAATCGGGGGCAAGGTGATAGAGGACTCTATCGACATGGGACTGGTGGCGACGCATCAGCTCAGAAAAACCGACGCGATCAGGACGTTGACCGTTCGTTTGGCAAAATACCACAAGCTCGTGGTTGGCAAGTTTATGGGGTGGTATTTGCACTGAAGGTACTGACCCCTCGACCCCTGACCAAGGCATAGAAAGACTGGATGTCATGGGATGGACTAGTCCATAATACAGTTCCCTGTTCCTGACGCTAAGTTCTGGGCTAAAGTTCCGTTGTTTCTTGTTTCCAATCCGAGCGACAATATAAAGGAGTGCTTCATTCTGTCGATACAATGTCATGCAGACTTTAGATTTGTTACCGTCCCTTTCTAACAATCTCCCCTTAGATACGCCGCTAATCATTGCGGGGCGCACCTTTAGATCTCGCCTCATGACGGGTTCTGGTAAGTATTGTAATTTTGATGAGATGCGCCAAAGCATTGCGGCTAGCGGCTGTGAAATTGTGACCGTGGCAGTGCGTCGAGTGCAGACTCAGGCTCCAGGGCATGAGGGCCTAGCAGAGGCACTGGACTGGACTAAGGTTTGGATGTTGCCCAATACTGCGGGCTGTCAAACGGCTGAAGATGCGGTGCGGGTGGCACGGTTAGGCCGAGAGATGGCGAAGCTATTGGGGCAAGAAGACAATAACTTTATCAAGCTGGAAGTGATTCCTGATGCCAAGTACCTGTTGCCAGATCCCATTGGGACGCTTCAGGCGGCGGAGCAGCTTGTGAAAGAAGGGTTTGCGGTACTGCCTTATATCAATGCCGATCCGCTATTGGCAAAGCGCCTAGAGGAAGCAGGCTGTGCCACGGTGATGCCCTTGGGTTCTCCGATTGGGTCGGGACAAGGCATCCGTAATGGGGCCAATATCCAGATCATTATTGAAAACGCGAAGGTGCCTGTGGTGGTGGATGCGGGAATTGGTACCCCCAGCGAAGCGGCGCAGGCGATGGAGTTTGGGGCGGATGCGCTGCTGGTGAATACGGCGATCGCCCAGGCCCAATACCCCGCTGCAATGGCTCGGGCGATGGGATTAGCAACTGAGGCGGGTCGCTTGGCATATCTGTCGGGCAGAATTCCGGTTAAAGCCTATGCCAGCGCTAGCTCTCCCATGACCGGACTGGTCAGCTAGATGAAGGAGTTTAATATTTTGTTACAATTAGCCCTGAACCTCTGATAAAATCAGAAAAATTGCTTTTGTAACAAAACTTCTTAAATATGCGCTATACCAAAGACGATGATGGCCGGATCAACAATTTTGCCGTTGAGCCAAAGATCTACTCAGCCGAACCTCCTAGTCCTCAGCAGCAGAAAACCTACGTTATTTTGGGTGTAGTGGCTGCGGTATTGGTGACGGGTCTCATTGTGATTGCCACTGTCGTCTCTTAGAAATTGGTTTATCGAGCTTATGGGCGATCGCACCGAAGCCTATGTTTAATCTAGGCTTCGGTACTTGGCGGCTTCTAAGCTTTGTGGATCGCTCTGTCCCAGCAGTATCCCTAGCAGGACAATCCAGATAGGTTAGGTTTTGCGATCGCCATACCAAGCAATTTTACAAAGCTCGTTACCGTCAAACAAACTCATCATCGAATCGCACGGAATAACAAAAGAGCAGCAACAATCAAAACGAAGCCTAACATTGAAACAAGAAAAAATATAGCCAAAGCCTTATCGACCAATGTTAATGGCTTAAGTTGTTTCTCTAGATAAAAGCATGGAATTCCAGAAGATGAATTAATTTTACCTAGCTTTTTATATCCCAATGATATGTAAAAATCAACCGCAGTCAAAGAAGATGTAACTGATAACTGTTTGATATTGCCAAGGTCAGCCTGCCGCTCAATCTCATACACTAATGCTTTGCCAACACCCATGCGAATAAAATGAGGATGAGTGAAGACTGCCTGAATGGATTTAAAACCTGCAAATCCAAAAGGACTAGCTTTGGCAGCTCCAATAACTTGAGAGTCTTTCTCTGCAACAATTACAACCCCTCTTTTGAGAAAGGGTCTATCATACATCCGAAGAATTGTTTCTATTTGCTGAGGACTATAATCTTTAGAATTTAATTCGCGGATGCTGAAGTGAATTAAATTCAAAACATCATAAATTTCTTCACGACGCATCAGGCGTATCTTGAAGAATGAATAGCTGACTTCAGCTTCAGATTCATGCATTATTATAATTCAAGAAAGAACGATATAATTAATCTACTGGCTGTTCAATCCAACGTAGAATTAGCTAATTTCTTGACTGAGCTTTTGGAGTCTTAAGAATATTTTTATCAGAGTCATGGATTTTGACTCTCCATTTTTCTGCCATTTTTGTGGCAGAGTCACTCATCTCTTTGAGTTGTTTTTCTCCCTCTTGGGCAAGCTTGAGAATTTCAGCTAATTCCGTTTCACTTAATGGATTTATGCTCATGGCTACTTCCTTAGACGATTTTTTATCGTGACAACAACTGTTTTAGCTTCTAAAAGCTGACCTAATTTTTCTGACAATTCTTCTCCTGCTTCTTGAATATCTTGGTCAGATAGTTTATCGTTAGCGGCAATATATTGAAGAGTTTCCTGAATTCGTCTTTTAGTAGTTTGTGTAAAAAGATCGTAGTTGGTAAGACTGGCAAAAACTTGAATTGATACGATATTGCCTGGAAATAAAACGATTCTTTCTCTGATTAGTTCCGTAGCTTCAGATAATTCTTGCTCAAGATTTTTGATTTCATCATTGACCTGTATAGCCAGCTTATTGAAATTAGCAGGAACATCCATACACAAAATTAAATCTTCAGGTGTTTTATCTTATTAAGTTTAAGGGTTTTGATTTGCAATGTAAAAAATGAATAGGAGATCTCGATCACACTCTCCACAGCAAACTTAATCAATTCAGAAATTTTTTATCTATATTTACTCATAAATTCCAACTTCTCGGAGGAGGATGACAAAAACACAAATTTTCCTGTTCACCACGATCTTGCGTTCAGTGCTAGAACTCAATTAATCTAGATTTTGGCTAAACTGTTATCGCGTTGATTTAAGTATAAGAGAAAACTCTTACGCCTCAGATTTCAGGGCTGTTTTGAGCGATCGACAAAAACCTGTAATCGCATCTAGCCCCTGATTCGGCTGACCTTCTGCCAAACGCTTCACAAACGCACTCCCTACGATCGCCGCATCTGCCCCCCACTCCATCACCTGCCGCGCCTGATCTGGCTGAGAAATCCCAAACCCAACCCCAATGGGCTTATCGGTCACGCCCTGAAGCTCAATAATCAGATCCTGCACCCGATCTTCGAGTTTGGTGCGGATCCCTGTCACACCCGTGGTGCTGACCAAATAAATAAACCCTTGAGAAAACTTAGCAATGGTTTGAATTCGTTCCTTAGAACTCGTGGGTGCCACCAATAGCGTCACCTCAACGCCCACATCTGCCGCTTGCTTTAGCAGGGTTTCCGATTCTTCTAGGGGCAGATCAGGCACAACTAAACCCTTTACCCCAGCCTGCGCCACCTGTTTTAGAAACGTTGTGGCACCCCGATGGTAGATGGGGTTGTAGTAGGTGAAGAGGATAATAGGCGATCGCAGTTCTCCGTTAACCCGTTCTACCATTTCGAGTACCGCATCCAGCTTTACACCCTTTGCCAAAGCACGAGTCGCTGCCGCCTGAATCACAGGGCCATCGGCAAGGGGATCGGAGTAAGGTACGCCCAGCTCAATCATATCCGCGCCATTGGCATCCAATCGCCGGAGGGCTGCCTCAGTGGTGGCGAGATCTGGATCACCTGCGGTCAGGAAAGGGATCAGGGCGCATTCACCGCGATCGCGTAGGTTTTGGAAGCATTCAGAAACTGAGGTCATACCGTAGATTCAAAAAATAAATGGGGCTGTTGTCTAAGGTTGCGTAAACCCAGTGAATGAAGTCAAAGTGGATTACACTGGCCCCCCAGCCCCCCAAGATTGGGGGGAGAAATTCAAAGTTTCGGGTCATTTCCCCCCCAATCTTGGGGGGTTAGGGGGGCGAATGCAGGGTTGAAAGATATCAACCAAAAACGTGTGTACATAGAGGGAAAATTTAAGGACTTTTACCATCCTGCTTCTCCTGCTCAAGCTCCGCTTGCAAAGCCTCAAGTTCCTCAGGAGACATCGCATCCAGACGCTTTTGCATAAAAGCCATTTCGTAGTCATCCCTTTGGCGATCGTAGGTCATTTTGCCACCCGCCACCCGAAACAGATACGTAGACACCCAACCTAATAAAATCACCAAAAAGATCGCCTGACTCCAAATGCCAGCGTCAAACGTCTCCAAACCCGCAGCCCTGAAGCCCACATAAAGCAGACCACCCAGAACAAACACCCCTACGCCAATCCCTAGTGCATCAATGCGTCGCATAGTGTAAGCGCCCTAGATTTGGCGAAGCTTGGGGCGGAAATTTAGAAATGGACTCAGCAGGAGCAACCCTGGGAAAAAGAAAAACACCAGGAAATACATAAACGCCCGCTCAAAGGAACTGGCAACATACCAGCGTTTGCTCAGGTACAGGTACAGCGCCCCTGGAATCACCAGTAGATAAGCACCACTGAGCATCAGATAAAGCAGAGCAAGAATCATAACAGCCTATGGGGGTAACGAACTGCACAATGCCCCTTATTCTACCCTGTGTTGAGGGTGCTCTTGAGCCGTACTGGTTAATCCATAGGGATGCCCATCGGGACCCCAAAACTCCGTCCAGGCGATGCCAGTGTTGGGGTTTCCATGAATCTCGCCAATAAACTGAACGCCTGCGGTTTCAAGCTGCGATCGCGCTTTCTGCACATCCGCCACCACAAACTCCATCATTGGGCCTTTCATAAAGGCCGTCTCGGGGAGCTTTGCACCAACAATGCCGAGGCGTTCACCCCCCGCCAGGGTAAATTCTGCAAACTGGGACGACTGAATGGTTAAAGGCAGCTTGAGAACATCTCGAAAAAAGGTGACGGTGTTGTCAAAATAGGGGGTACGCGTGCCCACCCAGCCAATGCCTTGGATAGAAAGAGGCGGCGCGGCGGCTAAAGCGGGCACAGGATGCCATCGATGGAGCGCGAGGGGGATCTGTAGACCTGGAATATAGGCGGCGGCATAGCCCAGACAAACCGCAAACAGCAGCAAAAGCACTAATTTAAAGAATGTCATACTGGCTCCAGTAGGGCATTTTATCGATTAAATTACCCTACTTCTATGATATCGCGTCCCCAAAAGCAAAGTTTTATAGAATCTCAAGGGTGGATCGATCGCCCTTAGCGGCGATACTAATAAGAAGATATGGTTAAACACAACAGCATTCAAGGATTGAGAATGGATCCAGCGCAACTCTGGCAACGCTATCAAGACTGGCTCTATTACCACGATGGGCTAGGCATTTATCTCGATATCAGCCGTATGACGTTTACGGATGCTGATGTTGCCGCTCTCTCGCCCAAGTTTGACCGCGCATTTTCAGATATGGTCGCCCTCGAAAAAGGGGCGATCGCTAACCCTGACGAAAACCGGATGGTGGGTCACTACTGGCTGCGCAATGCAGATCTCGCGCCTTCTGCCCAACTGAAGGCCGATGTGGTTAACACCCTGGAGTCCATTGAAGCTTTTGTAAAGGATGTCCACACAGGCACCATCCATCCGCCCTTAGCGCCTAAATTTACCGATATTCTCTCCATTGGCATCGGTGGCTCGGCCCTTGGCCCTGAGTTTGTGGCAGAAGCCCTTGCGCCACTCCATGCCCCCCTCAATATTCACTTTTTAGATAATTCCGACCCCACAGGCATTGATCGGGTGATAGATAGCATTCAGGATCGGCTGTCTTCTACGCTGGTCATCGTCATTTCTAAATCTGGCAGCACACCAGAGCCTCGCAACATGATGCTAGAGGTGCAGAAACGATACCGCGATCGCAGTCTTAATTTTGCCCAACATGCCGTAGCCGTGACGGGCGAAGGCAGTCAACTTGATGGGGTTGCCAAATCTGAAGGCTGGTTAGCAAGCTTCCCCATGCACGATTGGGTGGGGGGACGCACCTCCGAAATGTCCGCAGTGGGTCTATTGCCTGCGGCACTTCAGGGGATTGCCATCCGCGACATGCTAGAAGGCGCAAAGGTGATGGATGAAGCCACCCGTGTGCCTAACCTCAAACAAAATCCAGCGGCGCTGTTGGCCCTGGGGTGGTATGTTTCCGGCGATGGGAAGGGTCTCAAAGACATGGTGGTGTTGCCCTACAAGGACAGCCTGCTGTTGTTTAGTCGCTACCTCCAGCAGTTGGTGATGGAATCCTTGGGCAAGGAACGGGACTTAGACGGCAATATCGTCAACCAAGGGATTGCGGTCTACGGCAATAAAGGCTCGACGGATCAGCATGCCTATGTGCAGCAGCTGCGCGAAGGCTTACCGAATTTCTTTGCCACGCTGATTGAGGTCTTGCAGGATCGTGAAGGGCCATCAATGGAGCTAGATCCCAATGTCACCACGGGGGATTATCTGTCAGGCTTTTTACTGGGCACCCGTGAAGCGCTCTACGAAAAAGGTCGAGATACCATTACTGTCACGCTTCCTACGGCTAACGCCAAGATGGTAGGTGCGTTGATTGCGCTCTATGAAAGAGCAGTGGGTTTTTATGCCTCGTTAATCAATGTGAATGCCTATCACCAACCAGGTGTTGAGGCAGGTAAAAAGGCTGCTGCTGCGACCCTTGCGCTTCAGCAAAAGCTGCTGGAGGCAATTAATGGGGCCAACGGGGCGATCGCCTTGGCGGATTTGGCGGCGAAGGTGGGGGAGGGCGATCGGGTGGAGACGATTTACAAAATTTTGCGCCATCTGCATGCCAATGGACGGCTTCAGCTTGAGGGGTCGCTAAATCAGCCAGGACAGTTAAAAGTCTCTAGACTTTAAATGAACCGATAAACCTGGCAGTTCAAACTGCTTCTTCAACATAGATTTTGGCTCATAAAACTGCACCTTATCGCCCTGGGAAACGTTTCAAAATCTATTCATTACTATCGATAGATATTATGATCAAAACATTACGAGCTACTGTGCATCAAGGAAAGATTGAACTTCTGGAAGCAGCAGAGCTTTCCGAAGGGGCGGAAGTTCTTGTTACAGTTCTTCCTAATAACGAGACGGACTTTTGGCTTCAATCAAGCCGAACTTCACTCGATTCAGTCTGGAGTAATTCTGAGGATGATATTTATGCCCAGTTACTCCAAGAATGAAGTCATTTTAGTGCGCTATCCCTTTTCAGACTTATCAAATGTAAAAGTAAGACCCGCAGTTATAGTCAGTTCATTTCACCTTTCCCAAGACATTATTATTACTCCTTTGACGAGTAAAATAGGTTCATTGCTTGAGGGAAAATTTATACTGTCTGATTGGGCTACTGCTGGTTTGAATGTGGCGACAGCGGCCAAAAGAGGGGTATATACAGTGCATGAAAACTTGATAATAAAAGTGATTGGCAAGCTGGTTGATGCTGATGCGGAAAAACTCGATCAATCCTTGCGAGGTTGGCTAGACCTATAGCTTAAGCTAGCAGCAGAACCTAACCCACTAAGGATCGTGGATTAAATAAAATCCAGCGATTGAAATCGCGGCTACAAGAACAAAACCTGCCTACGCAGGTTGAGATCCTCTCCTAGTCCGCGTAGGCGGACATCGTTCTTGTAGGCGCGGTTTCAACCGCTGGCCTAATTCTGGGTTTTATTTAATCCACGATCCTTAGGATCGTGGATTAAATAAAACCCAGCGATTGAAATCGCGGCTACAAGAACAAAACCTGCCTACGCAGGTTGAGATCCTCTCCTAGTCCGCGTAGGCGGACATCGTTCTTGTAGGCGCGGTTTCAACCGCCAGCCTAATTC
>JANLSD010000221.1:0-12402 GCA_031362245.1 Acaryochloridaceae cyanobacterium OTE_25_metabat_464
CGCTATCAAGACTCCCAATCAGCGGTTAGAGAATCAATCCCTTTTATGACCATCACGATGGATTCTGTTCAGACGATGGCTCAATTGGCGATCGCGTTGCCAATTGAGCCGTGAATGGACTTTTTCAGCAAGCCCTAAATACAATGCTTTGGAGGCTATCTCGGACTGTTCACTCATGTAGGGTGTCACGAAGTCTGGACGGATTTGATAGGCTTGGTGACTAGTCGGAAGGTAGATTCGGCGCGTCTTTATCCCTTGACGTAGTGACTCCACTAGGCCATGAAAACGATACCCTTGCTCAATGCCTTCTGGAAATAGCTCTGGGTGCTTGGCAATTTCTGTGTTGAGGTACCCTCGGTAGGCTTCATGGTCTTCGACCAGTTTGCTGTAGTTGATTTCATCCTGGATCGGTAGGCAGATTGTCTTATCTCCCGCTTTACCCCGTTTCTTGCGTTCGGTCATCGCCTTCGACCTCCTACGATTGACTTGTCTATGATCCTAGATCCTTCCACACAAATATGTTTGGAACTAGAAACAAGCCATTGCCTTCTACTATAGGCATATGAAATCCAAACAGCGCGCAAAAACCTTCCGCTACATCATTTTCGGCCTACTGTCTCTAGCCATCGTTTGTCTAATCGGCTACCTCACACCCACAAAATGGCACTACCCGCCTCAATCAGACTGCACCTACCCCATCTACATCAGCAGCGTCAACCACTTCCACGCAGAACTGATCGTGCCCGTAACCACAGCGGCTTTTGATTGGCACTCGCACCTCACCCTTACCCAACTAGGTCTCCATGCTGACGCCTATCGGTATCTGAGCTTTGGCTGGGGCGATCGCAATTTTTTCATGAATGCCTCCTTTGACCCCATCACAATTTTTGACACGCTGTTTTTACCTGGCCCTACGGTGATGCACGTTTGGGGACACATTGAGGAACCCTCTCAGTTATCGCCAGAGTTTGACGTAAAACAAATTCGGCTGAGCCGTGCAGAATACTTGAAATTGATGCAGTTTATCAATGGGAGCTTTCAGCATACGCCCCAGGGTTCTGTACAGTATATTCGTCAAGGGCTGTATGCCGATAGCGGATTTTACGAAGCCGTCGGTTCCTACTCGATTGTGCGAACGTGCAATATCTGGACAGCAGACGCGTTGAAACAAGCAGATGTGAATACTCCTGTGTGGGCAGCTTTTGCCCCAGCCGTCATGCAGCATCTCCACAGTAATTGCGGCATTGCTAAGTCAATCAAGAAGGGTTGAGCGGATCAAAGTAATACGCATACAAGGAAATTAATCCTGCGATCGACCCGGTAGTAGCATGGGAATCATGGACGGTATGCGCTTCAGACCCATTCGGATTAAAAGATCCTTACTCATCCATAAACCAATCAATCCGAAGGTTAAATCCAGGTAAAACGGTCTCGCTGGAGTGCATTGCTATCCTGACTTTAAATACTTCATAGAATTTTTCCATAAAAACAATCGAGAGCTAAATTGCTATGATGTCATGGAATTTAATAGCTCAAGATAAGGTCTTGTCGGTTTTACGGTGAGGGATCGTCAGAGTCATTCGTTTCATTAGCGATCGCCCACAAATGAAACTTTAGCGATCCTCGCGAATAGGTTATTACAACCAACACACAGGTCAGCCCCAAGGTTTTGGAGTATTTTAAGCTCATCTGTCCACAGGCAGTCGCCTCATTTTAGGCAGTCCAAGTCTCAGTCAAACATTGTGCCAAGGGATTATCCTTATGAGCAGTCAAGATACACAAAACCTAGATGTAGAGACGATTTCCGAAGATTCGGTCAACAACTCCCACGGTTTGGAATCCGACTTGCCGTCCTTGCCACCCCAACGTGGCCCCCGACGCTTTCTGGTGCCGTTAATTCTGGGGCTGCTGGTCTTGGGCGGGCTAGGCTGGGTGCTCTTCAATCGCGTCATTTTGCCGATTCTGATGTCTAGTCAGATGGCACCGCCACCACCCATTTCTGTCCCCTTGGGTCAAGCGAAGTCAACAACCGTTGAAGAAAGTTCTGACTATGCAGCAACCCTAGATTCTCGACAGTCTGTTGCCCTACAGCCCAAAGTCCCAGGTCAGATTTCAGCCATTTATGTGAAGGCAGGCGATCGCGTCCAGGCGGGCGATAATCTGATCCAGATTGAGGCCGACCAGCAGCGTGCCCAAGTCGCGAGCAAAGGGGCTGGGGTGAATACCGCAGCGGCTGAAGTTGACTCTGCAAGAGCTGATGTCGCCAATGCGAGAGATACGCTCAATTCTCTCAAGGCAAAGCAGGCTTCGGCGCTTGCCAACGTGCAGCTTAATCAATCCGACTACAAACGCTATCAAGCCTTGTATAAAGCAGGTGCAACCAGCCTGCAAAGTCTGGAGCAAAAACGCAACGCGATTCAAACGGCTCAGGCTGAGTTGAATCAGGCCAAAGCCGATGTCAAAGCCCAGGAATCGGCGATCGCCCGTGCCGAAGCGCAGGTAGTCCGCAATCAGCAGGCTGTAGCACAAGCCAGGGCCGATGTCTCCGAAGGCCGAGCGCAGCTTCGGGATTACACCATTCGTGCGCCATTTTCGGGCATCGTGGGCAATATTGCGTCAAAGTTAGGTGATACCGTCAGTGCAACCACGCAGTTGCTAACCCTTACCCAAAATCAGCAGCTTGAAGTGCAGATTCAAGTTCCCCTAGAGCGGTCTAGTACCTTGCGCCAAGGTCAGCGCGTAAAGCTGCTCAATGACCAGGGGAAAACTGTGCAAACGGGGCAAATTTCCTTTATTGCGCCCAATGTAGACCCCGCGACCCAATCGGTGCAGGCCAAGGCGGTGTTTGCAAACATCGGCGATACGCTGCGCACCTCGCAATTTGTGCGCGCTAGGGTAGTCTGGAATTCGCGATCAGGGTTACTGGTGCCCACGACGGCGATTTCCCGCTTAGGGGGGAAGGATTTTATCTTTGTGGCGGAATCATTTCAAGCCTCTGGCTGTAAGGCGGTAGCCCAAGGTGAGGGCGGGGGTGGCGCACCTGCAAAGGTCGATCCCACTCAGACCGTGGCGGCTCAAAAGCTGATCCGGCTTGGCAAAATTATTGGCAACGATCAGGAGGTGTTGGAGGGATTGGAAGTGGGCGATCGCATTGTCACCTCCGGCATCCTCCAGCTCCAAAATTGTCTTCCCATTGGCGCAGATAAACCCGTTGGCGCGGGGTAGACCCTTCACTGGCACGGAACTATGATTTTTTCCATTTCCGACTTCTTCATCCGGCGGCCTGTGTTCGCAACGGTTTGCTCGCTCATTATTGCCCTGCTGGGGCTGGCCTGCATTCCCACACTGCCCGTGGCCCAATATCCAGAGATTACCCCGCCCCAAGTGAGCGTCACCTCTAACTACGTCGGTGCCAATGCGGAAGTGGTGGAATCTACCGTGACCAATATTTTGGAGCGTGAATTGAACGGAGTGGAGGGTCTGCGATACATCAAATCCACCAGTGCCAACGATGGAACCAGCAGCATCAACCTCACCTTTGAACTGGGCAAGAACCAAGACTTAGCAGCCGTTGACGTGCAGAATAAGGTTTCGACGGTCTTGTCGCGGCTACCAGGGCCTGTAACGCAGACAGGGGTTCAGGTTACAAAGACCAACAATAATTTTCTACTGGCAATCGGGCTGTATTCCGAACGAGATGGCAAAACGGGGAAGGATGTCTATGACGATGTTTACCTGAGCAACTACGTCGATCTCTACATGGGGGATGCAATCCGTCGGGTCAAAGGTGTGGGGGGTCTCCAAATCTTTGGAGAACGCAAGTATGCCATGCGCGTTTGGCTGGATCCAGAACGTCTGGCCAGTCGCTCACTAACGCCGCAGGATGTGGTTAATGCGCTCCGCCAGCAAAACCTTCAGGTGGGCGCAGGCCAAATTGGTCAGCCTCCCGTTGCCCCTGGGCAGCAGTATCAGTATTCTGTTACGGCGAAAGGCCGCTTTGAAAGCGAAGAAGAATTTAACAGTCTGGTGGTGAAGACCACAAAGACGGGCACCCTCGTCCGGCTCAAGGACGTGGGTCGCGCCCAACTGGGGGCAGAAAACTATGGCTCGGTACTGCGCTTTACACCAGCAGATCGTGTGACCCATCGCGGGGTGGGCTTGGGGATTAACCAGCAGTTTGGAAGCAATGCCTTGGATGTGGCCAATGCGGTGAAGGCAGAAATGAAAGTGCTGTCCCAAAGTTTTCCGCCAGGGATGCGCTATGACGTTGCCTTCGATACCACAACCTTCATTGAGGCTGGCGCGGAGGAAGTGGTGATTTCCTTGGTGCAGTCGGTGGTGCTGGTGGTGCTGATTCTTTACCTGTTTTTGCAGGATTGGCGATCGGCTTTAATTACGTCCATCGTGATTCCCATCGCCTTTATTGGAACCTTCATCTTTGTCAAACTGCTGGGCTTTTCCATCAATACCCTCACTCTGTTTGGCTTAACCCTCGCCACAGGTCTGGTCGTAGACGATGCGATTGTGATTGTGGAAGATATCTCTCGCCGGATTCACGAAGAAGGTATGCGGCCCGTGGAAGCGGCGATCGCCTCCATGAATGCCCTATTTGGCGCTGTAATTGCCACGTCCATCGTGCTGATGACAGTATTTGTGCCCGTGGCATTTTTCCCAGGAACCACAGGGCAGCTTTATAAGCAGTTTGCCCTAACAATCGCCTTCTCCGTTGGGGTTTCCACCTTTAACGCCGTCACCTTCACGCCAATGTTTGCGGCACTCCTGCTGCGCCGAGGGCAGGGACCCAATAATCGCTTCTTCAATGGCATTAACTGGGCGATCGACAACGTGCGGGAAGCCTATGCAAGAACTCTTGCAAAGGTCGTTCGCGTCAAGTTTCTGGTATTGGTGGGCTTTTCCGTGGCGCTGGTGTTGACCTACTGGGTCTATACCGTCATCCCCAAAGCCTTTATTCCCGATGAAGATCAGGGCTATTTTATTACGATTGTCCAAGGCCCAGAGGGCGTTTCCTTGGACTATACCGAAAAAGTCCTAGCCCAAACCGAAGCGATCCTCAAGCAGCAGTCGGAAGTACAGAGTATTTTCTCCGTGGGTGGCTTTAGCTTTAGCGGCTCAACGCCCAATAATGGACTCATTTTCTGCCTGCTGAAGCCCTGGGGAGAGCGCACCAGACCAGAGCAATCCGTTGCAGGCGTGGTAGGGGGATTTACACCGCAGCCGACGGGTCTATTTCCGAAGCTATTGGGCATTAAAGAGGCCACCGTAATTCCTTTTACGCCCCCAGCCATTCAAGGCTTAGGGAACTTTGGCGGATTCGAATTTCACCTGCAAGATCGCCTGGGCGTTGGGTTTAAGACCATCGGGGAAGTCTTAAACAAGTTTATTGGTCGAGCAGGCGCATACCCTTCGGCCCAAAGCCCCCAAATCACGGGGCTGCGACCTACCTTTAATGCCAACACGCCCCAAATTACGGTGGAAGTGGATCGCGTTCGGGCGAGTCAACTGCAAGTTTCAGTAGAGGATATTTTCGATACGCTTCAGGTCTTTCTGGGTTCTACCTACGTCAATGACTTCAACCAGTTCAACCGCGCTTATCGGGTCTACGTCCAGGCCGATAGTCAGTTTCGCTCCAACCCAGAAGATATCAACAAGCTCTATGTTCGCTCCCAATCTGGTGCGATGATTCCCCTGGGCAATTTGGTGAAGGTGACGCAGACGATTGGCCCTTCCATTATTAGTCACTACAATCTCTTCCGCTCTGTGGAAATCAATGGAGCCTCGGCTCAAGGGTCGAGTTCCGGTCAGGCGATCGCCGCAATGGAGTCCGTCGCGAAGGAAGTATTGCCCAAGGGCTTTAGCTACGAGTGGTCGGGGATTTCCTTAGAGGAAGTAGAATCCGGCGGGGCAGCGGTGGTGATTTTTGGCTTGGGTCTTGTGTTTGTGTTTTTGACCCTAGCGGCCCAGTATGAAAGCTTTATTGACCCCATTATTATTATGCTGACGGTACCCCTGGCGATTTTGGGCGCATTAGTGGCGGTCTGGCTACGGGGAACGTCCAATGATGTCTATACCCAAATTGGGCTGGTGATGCTGATTGGGATGGCGAGTAAGAATGCCATTTTGATTTTGGAGTTTTCCAATCAACTCTATGAGAAGGGCATGAGCTTAACGAAGGCGGTGCTGGATGCCTGCGCCGAACGCCTGCGCCCCATTCTAATGACGGCGATCGCCACCATGATTGGTGCGGTACCGCTGTTGGTTGCAACTGGGCCAGGTGCAACGGCGCGGCAGTCTTTAGGGACGGCGATCGTGGGGGGGATGTGTATTGCGACAGTGTTGAGTTTGTTTGTGGTGCCTGTGCTGTATATCGTCATTAAGACATTGGCACTGCGGTATCTGCATTCGAACAAACCTGCATTTCCAGAGGGCGAATCTGGCTCTGAGAGTAATGGAGATGGGTTTGCGAACGACAAGGCTCCTGCCTTTGCGACTGGTGATGGACACAAAAAGCATTCGGGAAAATCCTAGTCACAGGGGAAGGATCACGTTGTCTCTGGATCGATTCCTAATTCTCTCAATTTGGCAGCTAGGCGATCTGCTCGTTGTGTTTCTTGCTCGGCCCTTTGCGTTTCTCGTTCAGCTCGTTGCTTTTCCTGGTCGGCACGCTCATCGCCTGTCAGCAAAAGATTGCCCATACTATCCCACCAGCGCAACCAAGGTAATGTCTGATTCCCCTCACGTCCTTGCCAAATCCCTAGCTCAACACTCATCGGTGGAATGGGGTAATGCCCTCGCTCATTAGACTCTAGCTTTTGGTAATGATTGGCAATCAGTTCATAGACCTCGACAGATGCCTTCTCCACTTCGTAAATGGCATAGAACGGAATCCGAATCGCCTGTTCATAAACCCAGAACTTCCCGGCTTTGGTGGCTTCTCCAGTAAAAGGTGAGGTGGCATCTCGCTCCTTGGAACCATCACCTGACACAAACTCGATCGCAATAAGAGGCGCAATAACTTCCTTCCATAGCACATAGGATCGCCGTCCTTTCCCGTCCAATATGGGTGGCACATTGGGGACATAGAACCAGTCGGGTGCTTCTGCACCACGTTCAGGAGGGTCGGTCAATCGCCAATAAATCCCAGAATCTTGCCCGATGCAGTACTGTTGGTCAGGATGGAGTTGGTCGAGGACAGGTCGGATGGAACTTGTGAGCAACAAGCTTTGGGGGTGCTCTTGAAAATTTTTCACAAAGGTACCGTCCGACTCCGGCAATTGCGTATGGTCTGGTAGGGTCAACGGGGGATGAGATTGGGCGATAGTCATCGCTTTGGGTCTCCGATCCAAGAGAACTTATGTTTTATTGTAATGGACGTTTTCGACCTCCGGGGGATGCTAGGCCGACAGGGACTGGGTAAGCCGACCAAAGCGGCGATCGCGTCCCTGATAGTACAACAACGCCTGATGAAAAGCGTTGCGGTTAAAGTCGGGCCAGAAGGTTTCGGTAAAGTAAAACTCAGCGTAGGCCAGTTGCCAGAGCAGATAATTGCTAAGGCGCTGTTCGCCACTGGTGCGGATGAGGAAGTCTGGGTCTGGAATGCCTTGGGTGTAGAGGTATTGCTCAATTAATGTTTCATCTACCGATTGGGGCTGAAGTAAGCCTTGCTGGGCATGTTCCGCGATGCGTCGGCAGGCTTGGGTGAGTTCGGCGCGGCTGCCGTAGTTAATTGCAACGGTGAAATGGATGCCTTGATTTTGGGCGGTGAGAGTCATGGCGCGATCAATTTCGTGGCGGAGTGAGTCTGCCAGTACTGACAGGTCGCCGATGAAGGTAATGCGGACGCCTTCGCGCTGCATTTCATCTAGTTCTCGGCGCAAAAGGCGCTCAAAGAGTCGCATGAGAAATCCTACCTCTTTGAGGGGGCGCTGCCAGTTTTCAGTGGAGAAGGCATAGGCGGTAAGGGCTGGGATGCCCCAATCTTTGCAGCAGCGCAGCAGATCTTTGAGGGTTTTGGCTCCCTGGCGATGGCCTGCAATGCGTGGGAAGCCGCGTTTTTTGGCCCAGCGACCGTTGCCATCCATGATGACGGCGACGTGTTGAGGGAGGGTTTGCGGATTGAGATCGGTGGGAAGTTGGGCGTAAGTCTGGGTTTTCATAAAGCTTGAAACGTCGGGATTAAAGGTGTGATGCCGTGGGACTTATGGCGGTGTTGAACTGAATGGAATGCGTCATCTTCATAGGGGCGCAATGCCTTGCGCCCCTACAGGGTGTGCTGGGGGCAATCTCCAAACAACCCTTGCAGATCATCCGATGTTATGGTCTTGTGCCAAGACTGGAGTTCTAGAAGGGCGATCGCAAAGGCCCACACAAAGCTAACCTTGTTACTCCAAGACCAAGCTTCCCAGTGCAGGACTTGAGCCATGCGACGTAGGGTATGGAGCAAACTACTATTTCCGTCTTTCTTCCAAAGTTTTTGGAGAGCATTTTGACTGAAAGTTTGTAGCACTGTAAGCCCCGAAGCCTCAGGAAACATCCAGCGCCCAAATCCCCAAAACTTCGTCATGTGATTGATTTCGTCAATCAGAAGTTCTTCAAGGACGGCTTGCAGTGATCCTGTGGAATGAGCCATCAGCCAGAGATATAGGCAGGTTGCACCATACTCCGTTGCAATTCGATGGAGTCCGTGGTGGTAGAGATCATCACGCTCATTTTTCGTGGGTTCGTAGACACGAGGGGTATGGGTGAGCAGCCGCAGTTTGAGTCCGGTGAGCTGGGTATAGAGTTTCTGGAGCGCTGGAGCATGTTGGCGCTCTTCCTTTTCCCAGAGTCCCAGCTCTAGCAATGTGCCTTGGTTATCTGCAACGCCCCCTACAAATCGCGCCATATCGGGATGAAGTGGCTCTAAATACTGGCGGCTGGTTTGGGTATAGCCGCGTATGGGTTCCTCAGTATCGGCTGAGCCTGCAAGGATGGCGAGAAAGACCAGAGGGTCAATCCCAATGATTTGCGAGGCATCTACGTTTTGCCAGTCGAGGCGTTTCCAGGGGCGGGGTTGGGGGTTGCTGAATTGGGCGGGGAGTTCTGAAAGGCGATCGCCTAGCACTTCCACGCTGAGATATTTGTGAACCAGGGTTTGCAACCGTTTTTGGGTTTGCCAAAGATTCGGCTGAGGATAATAATCCCCAGCTAAATCCGTTTGGGCAACATTGAGTGAAAGACTGTGAGCTATCATCATGGCGGCAGACTGCATCCTTTTTAGTACTGCGCCTGTAGCTTAAAAAATCGCAGATCGGATTGTCAGTCGGGCATAGTCGGATGTTTTAGGTTTGCAGTCGGATCAAACCTGTTCTAAAATTTTTTCTAATGAAAAAGTTCTACCAATACAGGGCTAGAGGGTTGAGGGAAGTCGAAACCGTTTGGCTACTTATTTAAGGCTTCTAAACAGTCTTTCTGCCTTACCAATCACTGCACGATGGCGTTTGTAGTGAAACGTGGGTGAAGACTTGATCTTAAACAACATTTTATCGAGCACATCTCGCGCTTCTTCCAGTTGTCCCTGCTGTACCTGGATCTGAGCCAGCATCCAAGAAGCTTCTGGGTGACTCCACTCGCGGATGTCGGTTTTGAAGTGGGCGATCGCCGCGTCCCATTCTTGCAATTCATACAAAGTCTTGCCGTACTCCAACGAAGCATCCCCATACCTTGCCTTCGGGTCTTTTTTGAGTAGCGTCTGCAAATGCGCTTTTGCCTCAACAAACTGTTTTTGCTTCATTTCGATGATGGAGATGCCCCAAAGTGCATCGGTATTTTGGGGTTCTTTGGCTAAAGCCTGCTGAAAATGATCCCTTGCCTTCTCCCATTCCCTCAGTTCCAAAAGCAAATTTGCCAACGCGACATGCTGATGGGATTTACCAATATTTCTAACGGCGGCTTCTGCATTCCAGAGCTTTTGCTTAAGTGTCCAACGTTTAAAAAAGCTGGGCATGGGCACATCTAGGCGAGGTAGCACCCGCATGAAGAAATAGATGGCTGCCCCAGGCACATTGAGAAAAATAAGGAGCCATAGCCACGTTTGGCGATCGCGTTCGTTGCGGATGCAGTCAAAAATCATCAGCATCCAAAAAGCGGGGAACAGGAGCGCAACGATTGAATTGGCGTGGGCTAGGGCTAAAAGCTGATACATGATGGGCAAGAATAAGGCGATTGAGCCGAGTATTGATCTAGGGTTCCCATTTCAATATCATCAACTGTCAAGAAATTGATTCCCTGGTTCATAGCTCGGATTTTATCTTAGGCAATGTTGAGCAATACCATTGAGAATAGTACAAGATTTGAGATATCAGATAAATCAGGAAACAGTGCATTCAACAAGTTTGTTTTCCAGGAATTCTATCAAACGGAAAAAGGAACACACGCACTATGACCCATAATCCTCATACTGGCTCTGATTTTGACGATTTTTTAAGGGAGGAAGGTCTTTATGAAGAATGCAATGCGATCGCCATTAAACGAGTACTCGCGCGTCAGCTTGCTGAAGTAATGAAGCTAACGCAGATCGCTAAAATAGGGAGGGTCGTTTCCATTATGAAAACCGTGCAAACGATTAAGATGTGTGTAAAGGATCGAGCGCTGAATGATTGTAGTAAGTCCAAGCTGTTGAAACGGCTCAGAAATTTTTGTTTTGTCAGGAGGGTTTGAGAATGCATGATTTACAGACCAGACCCAATACAGATACCTGGATAGCAATTTCTTGGGACGATTATGTTCGCATTCTGGAAGATCCTCTCTATGAGAAGACGAAGGGTTATTACTACAAAGAACACATGAGGCTTGAGATGCTGCCAGTCAGTTTTGATCATGGCAATGACCATGTGGTAATCATTTTCGCGGTCAATTTGTTTACGGCGATTATGGGTATTCCAGCGACGGGGTTAGACACAACAACGTTTCGTAAAACTGGGATGCGGGACTGTCAGCCGGATGTGTCTTATTACCTTGGCAGTGGGGCAAAGGCCATTCCAAGCGGGACGGGGATTGTGAATCTGGATCGGTATCCGGCACCCAATTTGGTAATTGAGGTTTCAAAGTCTTCGTTGCTGGATGATGTGGGCGCGAAACGATCGCTGTATGAAGAGTTAGGTGTGGCTGAATATTGGGTGGTGGATGTCCAAAATGCTCAAATCTTGGCTTATGCGATGGCTGACCAGGGCAGCAAACGCATTCAAGTCTCTCTGGTCTTGCCAGGACTCGCCATTTCTGTTTTAGAAGAGGCTCTGCGCCGAAGCCGAGAAACGGATCAATCACAGGTGGGAAACTGGTTGTTGACTCAGTTTCAACAAAATCAGGGCTAATTTTTGAGTACTTAAGGCTTTAGATTAGGCGATCGCCAGTTTTTGGGGTTAGAC
The DNA here is from genome assembly GCA_031362245.1 of Acaryochloridaceae cyanobacterium OTE_25_metabat_464. Classification (GTDB taxonomy): domain Bacteria; phylum Cyanobacteriota; class Cyanobacteriia; order Thermosynechococcales; family Thermosynechococcaceae; genus JAAURS01. The sequence continues at coordinate 11,424 of JANLSD010000221.1, forward strand.
TCTGGGATTGTCAGGTTGTAGCTGATCGTAGGATTCTGCGCAGATCGCCCTTTCACAGCATAATCAAACCATATTCTCGTTTTCTAGAAGTCTTTTTCCATGCACAACAGCAATAATAGTTATGGTGTCTTGCTGTACTTGATAGATTAGGCGATAGCTATAGACAAATCTTTCTCTGATGGATTCCTCGTTAGATTCAGGTACAATTCGCCCTAACAAAGGGAATTTCTGTAGGTTTCGAGTTATATCAAGAATTTTCTCAACAACTGCTGCCGCATAGGTAGGCGAGTCACGCGCAATATATGCTGCAATTTCATCCACGTCATCTAGGGCATTAGGCGACCAAACTACTGAATAAGCCATTTGCTCAAGTGCTCTTCAGCTTGTACTTGGGGGATAGTCCCTTGAGTCTCTGCGGTTTTTGCCCCTTGGCGAATTTTTTCTAGAACGTACAGGTGATATTGGATATCCTCAAAGGAGCAATTGTCTGGCAGTTGCCCTAGAAGGGATTCGACGGCTTGTTTGGTGGCACTCATGATTTTGACTCAGGAGACTCTACAATTTGACTTTAACAGATTGGCTCTATTTTATCTGGAATCGATTATCGCCCTTTCTCCCTCGCCTCCAGTAAGATCGCCATTAAGCAAGCGAGTACTAGCGCGACAGCTTGCTGGAGAAAATCTCTAACTGAGATGGCAATAAAGATACAGACGAGTCGATCGCAACTAGACCGCCTATTGGATCCTGAAAAAACAGGTGTTTCGATTGATACGATTCAACGGGCCGCGTCGATGGTGGGTCGTCAATTGCGTATTGAGTTGATTTGAAGGTTGGATTGAGGTGATTTTGGAGGGGGCGATGTTCAACCGCATAGCTGAGGGGTCTTGACTCTGTCCCAGCATTTGCACTCAGGTTTTCCACCTTGAGGCACATGGCCTGATGCTGTTGCTCCAAGTGTTCTCTCTGGCAGATGTACGAT
>JANLSD010000225.1:0-3203 GCA_031362245.1 Acaryochloridaceae cyanobacterium OTE_25_metabat_464
TAGTTTAGCGATTCTTTCTCTATGTGGAAATTATTAGATCTTTCAAAAATACAAGACATGCAAACAAAAAAAATAGGCCACCTACAAGGCTCAGTATATCTTTAGCTTTGATGCTCGAAGCAATATAGAAGATAGCAGACAAGATAAATAAACACCAGCCAAAAAGTTGTTGCCGTTCTTTATTTTGCATTTTTGTTTGCTTATCAATAGCGTTAGCAGAAATGTTCTGGGTATGGTAATGCAATAAATTAAGCAATACTATACCGATAAATCAATTCCACCGCTCAACTTTAGCTCTACTGCCGCTTCAGTCGTCGCCGTGGCTGGCAAAACTCCACGAGTCGGCAACATCCGATGGATTTCGAGTAGATGCGTGATCGCCTGTTCGGGCGTATAGCGCTGGCTAGCATACATTTGCCAGCGAAAGTTAAGCTGCTCTGGCACGATGTCCAGTTGTGCTTTCAATTGTCGCCGGAATGTTGATTCCCAAACATTTCGCGTCATCATCTGAACCTCCGAAAAAGGGTGGCATTACACCACCCCATAAACAACTGGTCTTACACCTTGGCCTTGGCCCTCGTCCCCTTCGGCTTAGCTGCCGCCTTGCTCGTGCCTGCCTTTGCCCGACTCGTGCGCTTTCCGGTCGCTCCTGGCACATCCAACGCACCCACAAGCTCAGCTTCAGCCGTTGCGGGTGCTGCTGTTGCCTGAAGCATTTGCTGAACTTCGATGTGCATGTCCTTGGGTGCTGGGTTCCAGAAAATGATATTAGGACTATCGACTGGTTTAACTTTTGTTGGGCCATCCTTGGCTTACTCCGTATTGGTTCGGTCAATCGGTGCGATCGCTTCATCAACAACCGCAGTTTGAGATGGCGCATCGGCTAGGCTTTCAATCCGTGCAGCAAGATCCTCATCGCTCAAGTGGGCTAGACATAGATCGACAGTTGGTAAAAGGGTTGGCTGTTCTAGCGGTGGATTGAGGCGATCGTCTACCCAGCAATAAACCTGCTTGGCAAAACCGTAAACCTTCTGAGCAGCTTCCACCCCTTGAGCGACTGCAACCACTCCGCAAAGGCCAATCACGAGGGCATCCATCGCTGTTTCGCGGATGATGCGGCGGATATGACGGTAGGTGGCCTGGGCCTCGGCTGAAGTTAGCTCAGCGTGGGCGGCTCTGAATGCTGACTGAAGTGGGTTGTGGGGGATTCCAGCGACGTTCATCGTCCATTGGCACCAAAGGCGTTCGCGCTCAATTAGGTAGAGAGATGTTCCTTTGAGTGAGTCGAGAATAACTGGTGCAAGTGTTTTGTTGAAAGCTTCCCAAACAATGGGAGTGTAGCGAATAACTTTCTGACTGTAGCTCTGGACTTCTGCTGTCCAGCTTGGAAATGTAATGGCTGTAGCGTTCATCGTAATTCTCCTTGTGCTGTGGCGATCGCAATCGGAAATCTGTTGTGCGTCGATTGCTTATGTGAAAATACTACTACTTCCTAGTTGTATTTAGCAAGTAGCTATATATACTAATTTCTGATCAATGGAATACTTTTGATTAGTTGTGGCGATCACAGGACTTGTGGTACTACGATTAATCAAGAAAAACCCCGCAAAATCAGGTTCTTCCAAAGTTGCGGGGTTTTGTGTGAGGTCTTGATTCTACACCATGCGATCGCTCTACCCTAGCTTTGCTCAAGCTGGCGGTAGCGAAAGGAAGGCGATCGCTAAGGCAAGCATACCCGCCGCAATTGTTCAGCGAACGCTCCTAGTGCTGGCGTATGCTCCCATGCCTGAACGAGATCAAGTATCGTGACTTCACCTTCTCTGGACAAGGCTAAAGCCGATTCTTTCGCTACAAATGCTTGCTCTGGCGATAGCTTGTACTCTGCCACTTGCTGAAGCATAGCGATGATTTCATCGGGTGCGATAGCTAGGGAGGCGATGGGGCTGAACGATTCCACCAAAATATCGCCATCTCCAAGTGAATTGAACTTTGGCAACGGAGGGATGAAGTGAGGAGTGCATTTCGGATCGTAATAGCTATCCATTTTTCTCTCTCTTAGTTGACAGGGCTTTTCATTATGAGATATACGATAGCGTCAAAAATCACTAACCAAGCCAGTGGCTCAAACATTCTGAGAAACTTACTGAAGTTTGTCCTGCGCCTTCCATAAAAGTTAAACTCAGTAACGACATCATACATTCTGAGAAGGTGCAGCGTATAACCGACCATTCGGCTGCTGGACTTAAACAATCCTAAAAAGTGTTCCTTCGAGATTGGATATTTATTAGAGATCAATAATCCTATGATAGTTAATCCACAAATAACCTGAAGCATTCGCATTGGGTACCGCACCACAGCCCAAAATTCAAAGATTTTTATCTTTAGATTATGTGCCAGTATGTCTTGCCTTGATATCTGTGCAATGGATTTGCCTATGAGCCTTTCACGGACTTGCTCAAAATCTTGGCATCCTTCGCATGGGCCGCAGGGATTAACAGAACATCTCAGCTCTGCGCTAAGAGCATTATATTTACATCTAGAAACGCCGATAAAAATCATAACTTCCTCCTCATCTCATACTATCGCAGACTTTCGCTCAATCCAGCCCACGCGTAGATTTACCGCCTTCCTCAAGCCCTGCCCTCGCTAATCTCTCTCCTGGGCGTTCTCAATTGCCACACCAACAGCCTCATGCATCTGCTGGGCAATCGCCCAACAGTGATCGCAAATTTCTCCATACCCATCGAATCCACCTTTACACCACGGCTGAAGATAGCCACAGGTTTCGCACTCGTAGTATTCGCCTGGGCATCAGCCTGAGCAAAACGATGGATTGCTATTGCCCCAACAACCGAGCGGCTGCATTTGTAGGATGCCTCGGCTTCGCTGAAGCAGGTTCCAAGCATGTTTGTTCATGGTGTTTCTCCAAGTGTTCGTATGTCTCAGCTCAATGGATACGGTATCTTCAGCAGCTCCCGCACTCGCTCTGCTCTAGAAGGGGCTGGCCTCTAAGCGTGGGCTTACCGTGCTGGGATATCGAGAACCAGAATTTTGGGTCTGCACCACCCTGGTGTTGATGCCATTCAGGGTGACTACCGCCGCCACCAATTCCGAATTCATAGGCGAAAGCTCCGCACCAAGAGTCCGCTTTCTTCATCTCAGCATCCGTTAGCCCTCGCTTACAGTGCTGGCTCCAACGCTCG
>JANLSD010000277.1:0-8246 GCA_031362245.1 Acaryochloridaceae cyanobacterium OTE_25_metabat_464
TCGTCTACCTGTATTTCGTCTGGGGGTGCGACATGACCCTAGGGTTGCCATTGTGCCCAAAAAGGCGAAGGTTAGAGGCAAGGACTTTGTGAAGAAAAAAGCAGTTCCCTTAGAGAACGAGTTTGACTTGATTGCCTATGTGGACTATCAAATTCAGGGCCGCTCTGTTGGCGCTCATTTGATCGGCAAAGGCGACAAATTCAGACTTGTGTTCACATGGGAAAATCAGCCGTTTCCGAGTTCCATTTCTCAGGATGAGGCTTTATTGATTGCCGAAGGGCTTCGCAATGGCCTGAAATCGATTCCCGAAGAAGAGATGTTGACCTTCAGATTTGGCTGTTGGCGAACATTGCCCCCACCCAAACCCAGACATCACAACCCCATCATTTCAATTTTGGACTTTTGGGAACGAGATCGCCTCGAATCCCAAACGGCCCTCGGTCGTCGCACCGTCAAAACGTTGTACACGAGCGCGACCCATACCACATCCAGCACCGGAGAAAAAGCCCGCGATATCTTTGATGCTGCGGTAGATCAGGTTCGTAGTCTCGGTTCAGTTGTCGCAGGTTGGTTCTTTCCAAGCGGCGGTGGTAATATTCCGAACCTTCAAAAAATCCTCATCACGGGATATACCAGCGGGTTTAAGGCACTCGATGACCTGCACTATCGCCAGCTCAAGCTCAAGTCACGGCCTCTGACCTGTGATGAACTTTGGGAGTTGGATTACACCCGTCATAACGATGGAACCGTCCCTCCATTGCCCCATCGGATCGTCGTAAAGAAGGGCGGCATCAAACACGTCGTCACCCATGACCAGCATCTCATCAGTGCCATGTTCATGTTGGGGGCACCCGAACTCAACCACAAACGGCATGTCAAGCTAGTTGGCAAAAACCAATATGTCAGAGGTGCAGTCCTCGAGAAAAAACCGTTGATTCGATTTGACGATACATCCCCTCGGGACGCCTTCGCGCAATTGATTTATGGATCTGCCGTCATCAATGATTGCGACAATCTCGATATTTCAGTCTCGCGTTCTGACGTCTACGATTCTGAAATCATCGTTCAGTTCGTCGGGCAAGACCAGGGCGCTGTTCAGGCAAACGCCGTCAAGCTAGAAGAGGAAGCAAACTTCAACCGCAAACTCGCCAAAGCCAAAGACGATGAATCGTCTCGCACGGCCTGGAAACTCGAAAAATCGATGGATGCGGGTACAGCCCTATTGGATGGTGGACATTCAATCAAATTCGCCTATATGGCGATGGTTTATCGAGACACTGCCCAGGACGCGGACGATGCGATTGCGTCTCTTTGTAACTCCATCACCCTTAGTGGTTGGGCCAATCCCGAAACCCAATACTTTCCAAAACTGTGGAAAGAGACACTACCGTTCAGCATGAACCCGCTGCTGTTCCACCTCATTTATAATCGCCAGCTTGCGGACTTTACCGCGATTAGCGCGTCATTCATTCCGGTGTTGGCGGATAACTCAGTGGCAACAGAAGGGGTAGAGTTTCAATCGCTGTATGGTTCGACGCCGTTCTACGTTCCGGTCGTACATCCTAATGAGGTTTTCCATTCGATTACCCTTGGTGGCACAGGTTCTGGTAAGACGCTGGCTGAAATTTGCCCCATTATTGAAACCTATAAACAAGGCATTCCGAACTTTATCATCGACGCAACTCAAGCGAACGTAGGGACGTTTTCCCCGCTCTGCGACGCCCTCGGCGGTACCTACTTTAATTCTCAAGAAGATAATTTTAATATTCTGCAAGGGGCTGATTTTCGCAAAATCACAGATCCTGATAAGCATAAATTCGCTGTTTCGATTTTGTCGGATCAATGGCGCAATTCCATCACCGATCTTGCAATCGGTGCGCGAACAGACCGTTCGCTTCGCGAAGACTATAGCGACATCACGAAAATGTTGCTCTATGCATGGTTTGAGGATGCCGAACTGCGCCAACGGTATGACCGCGCCTTTGATGGCGGGTTTGGCTCCAGCGACTGGGAGGTTATGCCAACACTTCGGGATTTCCTGAGGCTGGCAACCCTTGACCGATTGCCCACGGCTGCACAAACCGAGCAAAACGGACGAATCATCGAAGAATATCGCGGTAGGCTGGCGGCGTTCTTGAGTAGCACGGTGGGTGATCGCGTTTCCAGGCCGTCGAGCGTTGACATTAATTCACCCATTTTGGTTTGTGCCTTGGGCGGCATTAATGACAAATTGGATATCGATATCCTGCCCTATATTACCGCCGTCACAGGGCTAACGACAGCAGCAGCGTTGAGCTTTGACCAGGTACGAATCACGGGAGATGAGGCAGGGGAACTATCGAGATTTGATTGTTTTTCGACCGCGTTCGGTGGTTATTTCTCAGGGGGTAGAAAAAACGGAATTACAGCATCGCTACTGAGTCAATCATTGCAACCGATTAGAGCAGGTTGTAGCGCTGCAAATATTGTTGAAAATAACAAGATCCTCAAAGTAGGCCGCGTCACTCAGACGGCTGCTGACTTCCTCTCTACACCTGCGGGTCAGAATGGCAAGGGTGGCTTAAATATCCGACGGAGCCTATTGAGGTTAGTCGATGACAAAAGCGATATACCCGAAGCGGATCAGTTTTATTCCAAGTTTTTAATTGATTGCCAAGGTCGCCAAGTTATAGGCCGCTTAAGTCTTTCATTTTTCCAAATGGCTATCTCGGTTAATGGCCCGAAGGAAAGGAAAGAACGTCAACAAATTTTAGAGAGGCATCCAAATGACAAAATCCTAGGATATGTCGAATATGGCAAGCATCTAAAGTCTAAATCTTTAGATGCAACGGCAAAGAAAAAACTTGTCAGGCGATAACGGTAAATACGACAAAATGAGGATGAATTATGAAACTCAAATTTAAGGCAATCACTCTTCACCGTTCAAGCTGTACTGCGCTTGCTCTCATCACGTCCGCCCTAGCGCTGGCCCCACGCCCCGCCGCCGCATTTAGCTTCAGCGATATTGGTAGCCTTGCCGAGTCCGTTTCTCCGCTACTGAGCAGTGTGACTACCTTTGATATCACACCGTACACGACCATCGTGAGCAATACCACTAACTTTGTCACCTCTATCCAGAAAGGCGACTACAGCGGGGCGGTTGGTGCCTTTACCTCAACCCTTGGGGACTATGGGATTATCGATCCGGCTAAACTGCGCGACAAATCGAAAATTGATATCGGCAATGGCTACAAGATTGGCTCTGCCACAGGCACCGACACTCGTGATCTTCTTTCCTCGCTCAATGCCAATAAGGATATCTCTGCTCAAGTCACCCTTGATGGAGCGTTAGGGGATGAGGCACAAAAAAGCATCATCGAACGCTCTCAGGGCACCGCTGATTTGGTTAAGGCATCCAGCGAATACTCGGCAATGTCTGGCAAAACCAAGATCTCGCAGAAAATCTTGAGGAATCAGAGCGCTCAGTTGGGTGTCATTGCAGGATTGCAAGGTCAGCAGCTTAGCGAAGAGCGATCTCAAGGGGTGACGCTTAATCTAATCGCCTCAATCAACGCCGATATTCGTGCCCAAGGCAATCAAGACAGTCGGGTTAAAGATGGCGCGGGCGATCGGGATACAAAGGGTGTCATTAGCAGTTCCGCAATGTTCGGTTCGTTGATGGCGGGTGGTGGTAATAAATGAGTGCTGTAGGCTCCAGTATTGTCACCGATTCGCTCAGCCTTTCATCAAAGTTAGCGGGTGTCCCCTTTCAAAAGATATGGGGGACGCTCATTCAAGGCTCATTTTTTGCCCAAGCCTCAACCCTTGCCGCGTCATTTGCTGCCATTACTATCGGTTATTGGATCGTTCAGTCGATCCTAAATAAAAGCCGTAAGCCCGAGGATATGGTCAGCGTGGGCGATATTTGGAGGTATTTAATTATGCTTCTGATTGTCTTCTCGTTGGTCACGCCTCAATGGACTGGCAATTCATTATGGGGAGTGTACAAAGTCACTTCACAGGCTGGTGATAAGTTCACCGATTGGATCACGGTACAGTCGGGCGGTAATCCGGTGGACGCATTCGGGCAGATTATATCGGCTCAGTCGATTGCATCCAACGGCCTGAAAACCTGTGATGGTATTCCAGACCCAGCAGCAAAACAGCAGTGCATCAATGACCTCAATACTGGCGTTACTAAATCGGTAAACACATCCGGCAATTGGGGTCCTCAAATCCTGAACGCGGTAAGCGGGATTGTGGCGGTGGCGACGGGTAACGTCGCGGGTGCTGTGGGGTCTGCTGTGAATGCGCCCGGTGTGACTGATGCCTTGGGCGAAATTGGACTGATGCTCGTACTAACGCCTCTACTTCTGTTGTTAGGAACCGTGTTCCTATTCATCATGCAGGCGATGCAGCTTCTACAGGCTGTCCTATTTCCCTTGGCGCTATTAAGAGGCTTAGCTGACCCTGGGTTTGTCCTAAAATGGTTTAACTCGTTTGTCAGCGTAGGTCTGATATCGATGTCCTACAAAATTATTGTGCTGAGTGTGGCTTGGGTGCTGCTTACGCTCGATATTTCATCAAGCGGTCTGTATGCACTTGTCGCTGGGCTGGGTGCTCCTTGGGCTGCATATCAAGTCATCTCCGGTTCGAGCCTGGGGCTAATGGGTTCGCTCGGTGGCACTGCTTCAAAACTTACGAGGATTTGAAAATGCTGAAAATATTACTCACAGTACGTTTGCTGATTTCACTTTTCGCTTGCTTCCCTTGGCTGTTCTTGGGCGCTATCGTCGTCGCCAATAGCTTAAGGATGGTTGCGACGGGACAATTTGATAGCTACATGAGCGAGAAACCGTCCCCCATGCTGCATCTCAAAAGCGTCGATGAAGACCGAATACGGCATGGGTTGAAGGTGCTTCGCTGATGTTCAAATCAAACCTCAAACCCCAAACTAACGGCACTGATACTAAGGAAATCGCCAAAATCAACGCATCGCTCAACCCCAAGCCGCCTAAAATTTGGCCTGGGCGCATCTGGAGAGCGTTGCCCTGGTTTTTCATTTGGATGAGCATCAACAACATTGGAGCAAGGATCGCCAAACTGGAAACCCCCTACCAAGGTTTGTTGACCCTCGTACAGGTCGGGCCAGATGCCCAGCCAATCTTGGCGATGGGAACTGAAGCTGGAACACTTGAGGATAATAACGTTAAAGCGTTCCTGTCTGAGTTCATCCCTATCCTGTGGCGCTACGACAAACATCTACCGCCTGCCCTTGGGGGCGTGATCGATCCTGGCGTCACCCTTGGGGAAGACAAGACCAAGGTGCTCACGCCGATGTTTCTCGCCCGAGCTGCTGTGAATAATGGGATCGCCAATAACCTGCTATTGCAAATTATGCAGGGTGCCCCAAAAGACCTAGACCAGGGCGGTACAGGTATTCTGACGAACATCCATGTTGCCCATATTGAAAAGCAAGGCGATACCCGCGTCGTGACCGTTGGGGCATTGATGCAGGTCAGTGGCCCTGACGGAACTCTACGTTCCACAGGCCCGTGGGCGCGAAAAATCACCGTCGCACCCGTCGCGAAGCCGAAACACCTGCTGGGTAAGTCCAGAGCTGAGGCGATTCTAAACACTGCTCTGTTGAGAGGGCTAGAAATCACAGCAGTCGAGGATGCCCCCGAAGTCCTTCCTTGACATCTCCCCAGGGGATTCATAAATAGCTTTAAAGCTTCAAAGTCGCTGTTAAAAACTCAAGCGGCTTAAATTCCCATGTCCGATTTCCCGTAACAATCAACCAAAAAGTGAGGCTTATATGTCACCCACAGAGCAACACCCCGCCCCGCCCGCCCTGATTGAAACTGAAGAGGATTTACTGAAATACCTTGACTCCGATCCAGAAGGGCAAACCATACAACGAGAGGAATATGTAGATCCTGAAACTGACTTTGAAAAATCCGATATTAAGGCTGTCGGTTTGCGCGATCCCAAAATCAAAATCGGCGTCATCGTGGCGTTAGCGATCGCCACCTGTCTCGGCGTAATGAATGCCTGCGGTCGTAGTGGCGATGGTGCCACGACCCAGACCGCGCAGGAGACAGAACTCAAAAAGAAAAATGAAGCGCTTGAAAAACGGATCGCTCAACTTCAGACGGTGGGAGAAGGGGCGGCTCAGAAGCGTCAAGCAGCAGGTTTTCTAACCCCAGCAAAGAAGCCGCCCGTAGCAAAAGCGGTTCCAAAACCTGTTGCGACGGCGACTGCTGTACCTGCCTCCTATAGCCAATCTTCTCGCAACTATAACCCTGACCCTGATCCGGCTCCTGTGTCGGTACCCTTACCTAAAGCAATATCCACCGCCTCACCCGTCACGGCCCCCGCACCAAAAGCGGAAAACTCCGAGATTGTCTCCCTTCGAGAACAGCTCAAGGCATTACAGGCTAAGGCACTCAAAGGCGATAAACCCGAACCCGAACAAATCGCCACTTCACTCTCAGAACAGGTCAACCCCAACGCCCTGGTTGAGGTTTCTGATACCAGCCAAACGCAACCTGTCGCTCAGTTCGATGGTGGCATTGAGCAACAGGCGCTCTTGTCTGGTGTTGCTCCAGTGACGATTCCGGTTGGGACTGAAGCGATCGCCACCTTAGACACACCCATTCAATCAGGTGCAGGCCCATCAATGGCAATGCTGACGCTGAAAAATGATGTCAAGGGCGAGGGCGATCGGGTTATCATCCCCCGTGGGTCTAAACTGATGGCCCGTGCTGAGTTTAGCGGTGCGATGGCAAACCTCACGATTGAGTCTGCAATGGTCAATGGGTTGGCGATAAAGCTCCCGAATGGGATTGCCGTTTTCAAAGACGATAAAACCCCACTCATTGCGACCGATTTCACCCGTCGCAGTAGTGGCCCTGGTATGGGCAACATTTTCCTGAACGCGCTTTTAGATGGTGCGTCTGCTGGCATTCAACAGGTGATTCAACCGGATACCAGCTCGGTTATTAGCGGCAACAACATTATCCAGAACAGCACAAGCTCAGGTCGTGGGCTACAGCAAGCGGGACTCGCCGGAGTGGGTGGTCTTACGAGTGGGTTATCCAGTGGACTGAAGGCAAATCTAGCCGCCGGACTCGCAGCCCAACAACAGGGTAACGGGCAATCATCCGCTCCAGCCCTGGGCATCAAGGCCGGAATCAACCTCAAACTGGTGTTCATGGCACCCACAAAACTGGTCGTTCCTGGCACGATTGCCAGCGCAAACCTAAACTAACAAAGGGTTTCACCCTCATGAATAAAACCTCACTTTTAGCGATCGCCCTTCTTTGGGCGGTCGCTTTTCCGTTGCAAGCGACGGCAAGGCCAAGGCCCAAGCCTAAGCCCAAACATCCCGCCCCTAAGGTACTCAAGCAGCCTGAGGTGTTTCGACTTGCCCCTTGGCAGATCGAAGCATCTTCTTTTGATATCTCCGAACCTGAGATCAAAAAAATTAGGGTTAAAAACCGACCTGAGATCCTGGAATCCTTGCAGCAAGTGCAGGGTTCTGAGTTTGTGGGCAATCGCCAAATTGAGCGCGTCCTGTCGAGTCTCAAGAAGCCTCAAACCGTGGCAAAAGGCAAGACCACCAAAAAGCTAACCCATAAGAACCGCGTCATTGCACGACGTCCTAAATCACAACCCGCACCCGAAACCATTCCAACATCCTTGCGTCAGGTTGCGGTTACTGAACCGACCACAAAACCGCCCCCTAAATATCCTCGCCATCGCCCCTTGGCACGGCGTTTCAAGCCACATCCTAAACCTACAACCCAAACCCTAAAGGATTCCACGGCCCCAATACCTGTCCCTAGTCTTGCACCAGTGCGAGTTAGATCCAATATCGAACCGCCGCCGCGCATCTCCCTAGGAGATCAGGCCGAGACCGGAATCGAAGTGGCGATCGTTCGCAAACTCATCGAACCAGAGAGCGCATTCACACTTCGCCTTCGAGCCGCCGCTCGGTTGCTTGCCACGCAATCAATCTTTGACGTTTCCAATCAAACGGGCATTCAGCCGAATGTCCTGCAACGAATTGTAGACCTGGGATACAAAGCAAACCGAGGAAACTATGCCGCAACCCCCAAAACAACGCCCCTTATTCCCAATACCGAAGACACCAACACCCAGCCAGCGCAGGCAGCGCGATATGTGGAAAACGCGCCTCAATCTCGTTCTACTCGGTATCCTGGTCGTCGGCATTCTGACAAACATCATTCAAATCTATGGGG
>JANLSD010000285.1:0-20624 GCA_031362245.1 Acaryochloridaceae cyanobacterium OTE_25_metabat_464
AATCTGCATGATGCCCTCTCGCTCCGTTCTTTCTAGTGTACCAACTGATTCTTGAAACACCTGCTCTTCTTGTACATTCAGCCGCAGATAAGTATCCACAAAGCCTGAAATGAGTTGAGTCCGCGCAGGGTCTAGCCGTAAGGTTGCCAGCAGTCGGAGACACTCGACTTTAACTCGCGGGCGATCAACTGGAGCAACACTCATCTTCGACATCAGCGCAGCCGTCACTGGGTTCTGTTGGTTTAGAAAGTCCCTCCAGTTCAGACGATTAAGCTGAATTGCCTTAAAATTAAACTCCATCACCTTGAAATCGTCAAATTCAACACAATACTGTTGAGGTTCTTCTCGATACGGCTCATCGAAGGAGAATATGACAATGGGATAGATGGCCTGAAGATACTTTTGATGAAGTCTAGAGAAATAAAAGAACATTCTTCTGGAAAACTCAGCTCGACTGGTTGCTTGAGCTTCAAGATGAATTAAAAATCCAACATCTTGACCCGCCAGTCGAACCTGTGCCAGAAGGTCAACAATTTTAGTTTCACCCACCGTCAGATCGGCAAAATACTCCTGCGGCAAAAAGCTCACCGAATCAGGGTCGATCGCGGCGGCAACTTGAGGGAAGAACAGTTCAAGAAATTCTATAAAAAAGGTAGACAGAAGCTCCTTGAAAAGCTGGTCGTGGTCTATCATCGTGGCTGCGTTTTGTTTTACTGCGGTCTGTGACTTAGAAAAACACTAGGCTAGCTTACCCAGGACATCATGTTGCTCATATTTCCCATCTTCCTTGTGAAGATATTGTGGCCTCCTGCGCCGAGAGCATTTCATCCTGTCTTGAAGGATTGCATCACTAGAACATAAACCGGAGCTGAATCGACCATTGGAGTTCATCGCGAACAATCTCGATGCTGCGGATAAACTCTCGAAAATAAAAGCGTCGTTCAGGTTCTGAAAGATCTTGCCAGAATTGAGGAATCGAGACGGTCTTGGCGGTTTCCAACAAATTCACAGGCGGGAGCTGCGCCAGCTTTTTCTGTAGCTCAGCGATTTCTGTCCTGAGGGTATAGGCCCTTAAATCTGCCGTTTTTTCATCCAAAACTTGCTGCGTCACCAAATCCGGCAGTTGGGCAATGACATTTTGCTTGGCGGCGATCGCCCCCATCACTCCTGCCGTAATCTGATCGAGCGGCAACTGGGTTAACCCCGCCACTTCCTGAGGCAGCGTTTGACAGATGGTTTCAATGGTTTTTGATAACACGTCATCGTAAATTAACGCCCTGCATTTAGGCTTCTGGGTACAGGCTGTCGGTCTTAAATAGAGATACTCATAGGTTTGGCGATGGGCCGTCACCCGTGACACACTCATAGGGGACTGGCACTGCCCACAGGTCACAAGCCCCGAGAGCGATCGCGGGGCAGAAGCCGCACGGGGCGCAACACTCCGGTTGCGGCGCAACAGCCGATCCACCTGGGCTGCCTCTGAGCGCAGCAGAATCGGCGGATGGGTATCGGGCAGCACTGCGTCATTGTGGGCTAAATCGCCGCGATAGACCGGATGGGTAAGCCATCGCTGCCCCGTGGAAGGGGATATTTTCTTGCCGTGTTTTTTAGCAATGTGCCGCCCCGCCCCGCGAACCGAGCCATAGATTAAAAAATGGTCATAGAAATCTCGCAGCACAGGGCTGACGCTGCGGTCAATCACATAGCGATCGCGTCCCCTACGATAGCCATAGGGCGCTTTCCCCGGCGGCGGTAGACCCTTCAGTCGATTGAGGGCATGGCCCTGACGAATCTGACGGCTGCGCTGCTGCTGCTGAATCCCGTTGAGCAGTTCCAACTGGGAAGGGTTAGCATCAAGCGCCAGTGAGCGATAGGATTGCGCCAGTGCCACCACACCCACACCCAAAGACTCCAACTGAGTGAGGACTTGAGTCACGGTTTCAAGAGAATCGCCTAGCTCTTCTAAATGCCGCAGCACAAGATAATCCGGTGGAGACTGGGTTGCGTCTTGGAGGAGAGACTGAAGCTGCGATCGTCGCGCATCCGCATCTTCATAGACCGTATCTACACTCCACCCCCAAGTTGACACATCCGGTTGGTCTTCCCATGCCGCATCGTAGTAAAGATAAGCAACGGTATGCATGAATTTGACATTTAACGGGGCACTTAATTCAAAACGCGAACAAAAAAGCACAAAGGGGTTGGCACAAAGGTTATTCCTATGTTAATTTAGATTACTGTGCTGCTAGCTTAGCAAACAGCTTTTCGGGTCGCTAACTCAATGGTAGAGTACTCGGCTTTTAACCGATTTGTTCCGAGTTCGAGCCTCGGGCGACCCATTTTCAAGACTTCATAACAGAACCCTTCACAACTGCTGAGGGGCTACTCGGTTTTTGAATAAGTTCTATGGAAGCTTTAGAAGTTCTACTGTTAGGACGATTGCTTGTAAACGCGTCTATCCACTGACGCAGCGCTATTGACTTAAACGTAACTAATGCTTGGGATAAACAAGCATTGTGAACGGGAAGCACCCCAACAGGATAATATGACTTAAGATTAGCGTAACAATTCAGTGCGTTTGATTGAGTACGTTTAATCGGCGTGTGTCTGATTAGCGCGTTAATCCGAAGTTTCGTCTACACCACAACGAGGAGAATCATCTATGGCGCTCGTACCTTTGCGGCTACTGTTGGATCATGCCGCTGAAAACGGTTATGGGATTCCTGCTTTTAACGTCAACAACATGGAGCAGATCCAGTCAATCATGCAGGCTGCCAATGAAACGGACAGCCCAGTGATTTTGCAAGCTTCTCGCGGTGCTCGCACCTATGCTGGCGAAAACTTCTTGCGACACCTGATCTTGGCGGCGGTAGAAACCTACCCTCATATCCCCATCGTGATGCACCAAGATCACGGAAATGCCCCTAACACCTGCTATTCAGCGCTGAAAAACAACTTCACCAGCGTCATGATGGATGGTTCTTTAGAGGCTGATGCTAAGACCCCTGCCAGCTATGAGTACAACGTTGCTGTCACCAGCGAAGTTGTAAAAGTTGCTCACTCCATCGGCGCTTCTGTTGAAGGTGAATTGGGTTGCCTCGGTTCCCTAGAAACCGGCAAAGGCGAAGCCGAAGATGGTCACGGGTTTGAAGGCGAATTGGATCACTCCATGCTGCTGACCGACCCCGATGAAGCCGTGGACTTTGTAGAGCGCACCCAAGTGGATGCCCTTGCAGTGGCGATCGGCACCAGTCACGGTGCGTACAAGTTCACCCGCAAGCCAACTGGCGAAATCCTCGCCATCAGCCGGATTGAAGAAATTCACCGCCGTTTGCCTAACACCCACTTGGTGATGCACGGTTCTTCTTCTGTGCCTGAAGATCTTTTGGCGCTCATTAACAAGCACGGTGGCGCAATTCCTGAAACCTACGGCGTGCCTGTTGAAGAAATTCAAAAGGGCATCAAGAGCGGCGTTCGCAAAATCAACATTGATACCGACTGCCGTTTGGCCATTACCGCCGCTGTTCGTGAAGCGCTGCAATCCAAACCTAGCGAATTTGACCCTCGCTTCTTCTTGAAGCCTTCCATCAAGTACATGCAGAATGTGTGTGCTGACCGCTACACCCAATTCTGGTGTGCAGGTCAAGGCAGCAAGATCAAGCAAATCAGCCTCGAAGAATACGCCAGCAAGTATGCTAAGGGCGACCTGAAGCAGGTTGCTGCGGTTGTATAACCCACTTTAACTTCAAGGTTGAGTGAATGAATGAGGGGTGGGCGTTGCCTACCCCTCATTTTTGAGGGAATATCCGCGTCAGACAGACACACTTGCGATTAAACTGAAGGTTCAAATCTCTTCAGCGCTGATTTCGTTAATGCTTGTTTAGCTAAAGCTTTTTTAGTTAACCCATTGGGTTTTCAGAACGTTGCTGAGATGTTCCATTGCCCATGTAATTTATACCGATGGTTCTTGCCCGACTCCAACGCCTAGAAGATCGCAACCTCAAAGAGGTCTTTCTAGTAACCCCACGCACCCGTTTGACCATCGGACACAATCGTTCTAATCTTCTGGTTCTCAATCACTCGTCGATCTTACCGTTCCACGCCATTGTGTATTGGCTCGAGGATCGGTTTGTGGTGGAACCCAAAGACCCCACTGCGGAAATTTGGATTAATCAGCAACCCCTTGGCCTTGAGACGCCTCAATCCCTTGCCAATGGCGACCAGATTCGATTGGGTCAAATTGAGCTAATCTTTACGCTTGACACCATTGCGTCCGAATCCGCTGAGCCGAGTACGACCCTAAAGCCATTTCAGAACGCTTTGCATAACCGTTTGTCAGTCCCATTACTGCGTCAGTCAGCACCCACTGCCCCTATTCATCAGCTTAGGCTGGATGCCTGCGATCTGGTCTACCGCGTTGGGTCTTTAAAGCTTTTAGACGACATTTCCCTTTCAATTTTACCGACGGAATTTGTCACCATTGTGGGGGTGAGCGGAGCGGGAAAGTCTACGCTACTGAATGCCCTGAGCGGGTTTCGGCCCGCCAGCCGAGGCAGCGTTTTTGTGAATGGTCATAGCCTATATCAAAATTACGACGCCTACCGCACTGAGCTGGGTTACGTCCCCCAAGATGACATCATTCATCAAGATCTGACGGTAGAGCAAGCCTTAGATTTTGCAGCACAGCTTCGCCTAAATCCCAAAACGTCCGAACGCGATCGCCACCAGCACGTCCAACAAGTCCTGGTGGATCTGGAGCTAGAGGAACAGGCCAAAACCTATGTTAGAAACCTCAGCGGGGGTCAGCGCAAGCGGGTCTCCATTGGCGTGGAGCTGTTAACCAAACCAGGGTTATTTTTCCTCGACGAAGCCACCTCAGGTTTGGATCCAGGCACCGAGCTACAAATGATGCGGCTGCTGCGACGGCTGGCAAGCCAGGGGCGGACGGTGGTACTTGTGACCCACACCACTAAAAATTTGATCATCAGCGATTTGGTAGTGTTTTTAGCCAAGGGGGGACGGGTTGCCTACTTTGGCCCACCCAAGGAGGCGCTGGACTACTTTGAGGTTGAAGAATTTGATGAAATTTATATCAAGGTAGAGGAGGAGCGATCGCCCCAGGAGTGGGCGTTGCAATACCAGCAGTCACAGCACTATCAAAGGTACGTTGCTGATCGACAGGTCGATTTATTTGAGATCCAGGCAAACCAAGGTGTTTTGCCCTCCAAGAAAGAACTGAATCAGTCTAAGCCCTCCCCGTGGCGACAGTTTCGGATTTTGTCTCAACGCAGTTCTGCCATTTTGCGTCAAGATCTGCCTAGCTTTTTATTCTTGCTTGCTGTTGCGCCTATTTTGGGGCTATTGGATTTCGTGATGTGGCGGCGCGATATGTTTAACTCCGCGACCGGCGACCCCACCCAGTGCTTCACGCTGCTCTTTATTGCGGTGCTGATTGCCGTGATTGTGGGCAGTTTGAGCACCATGCGCGAAATTGTAAAGGAGTCAGAAATTTATCGGCGTGAACGCATGATTGGGCTACAAATTGTGCCCTATGTGTTGTCTAAAGTGGGACTCAGCGCTATCTTAGCGGTGTACCAATCCGCCATTTTTATTAGCACCAAGGCGATCGCCGTAGATTTCCCTGGCACTTGGGAGACGGGCTTGGCCGTCTACTTCACGCTATTTCTATCCACCTTGGGGGGCATGGTGATGGGGCTATTGGTGTCAGCCCTAGCAACCTCTCAAAATATGGCCCCGCTGCTGACCATTTTATTTTTGGTGCCGCAAATTACCTTTGCAGGGTCATTTTTGCCTCTAAGTTCCCTAGGTCCCGCCGGACAGGCCATGAGCCAACTGACCGTCACCCGTTGGGCCTACGAATCGATGGTGACGCTCTCTGGCGTGGGCAAGGATGTGGCCCAAGATCCTTGCTGGAAGCAGCCCGAGCCAGTTCGTAAAGGGTGGAAAGATTCGGAAAAGGCATCGTGTCAGTGTATGGGACCACAGCTTTTTGATCGCTGTGCGTTTCCGTCCCTCCATCAGTTGAACAATCCTGCGGTCAAGCAGCCAGAACCGCTCCGACCCAAAAGCCCTGGAGACCCCCCAGTTGCCCCTGAAAACTTATTGTTGGATGGTCAACAGTTTGCGGATGATGTCAAAGTCTATACCGATAAAACCAAGGTCTATCGTAAAGATTTGGATGCTTGGCAAACGCGCTTCAGTCAATGGAAAGAACAACGAGGTCGGGCGATCGGCTCAGCGGAAGAGCTGCTCAACCGCTTTAACCGAAACCAGGGCAACGCGTTTGCAGTAAACTTTGTTGCCCATTGGGTCAGACTCGGGGTTCTAATTTTAGTGATGCTTTTGATCTTAGTGGGCGTTCAAAAACGCAAGGACTGGGTGTAGATAGGGGTTAGGTAGATGCATACTCCTGATTCCAGGCTTTTTCTGCGTCTTTAAGCGCCTGATCCGCCGTTTTTTGCTTCAGCATCACCGCCTGCAAGTTCTCGTAGAGAATCTTTTGGAGAGACTTAATATCTTTAAGGGTGGGCACCAATACCTCCGCCTGTTTCATTTGCCCTGCGCTGACCACTCGAGCCTTGTCAATGGACGTTGCATCGGCATTAACCTTGCTAAAGTATGGATCTTGGAGCGACGTCAACGTTGATGGTAAAACATTTGCTGCTTTCGCAAAGCTTAATTGATTTTTAGGATTGGTCAAAAACACCGCAAACTTCACTGCTGCATCGGGCTGCTTGGTGTTTTTAGGAATCACCACATTCATCACAGCCACGTTCTTTTTGCCCGTAGAGCCAGTAATTTGGGGTGCAGCCACGGATACCTTGGCAATATCGGGTGCATCAGTGGCAATACCACCCAAAAATTCGGGGCTAGAAGAGAGTAATGCCGTCTGGCCTGACTGGTACAGCTCCACACCATGACGATGACCTTCCGTGGTCATTTCTAGGGGCACCAGCTTTTGCTGATATAAATCTGCCCAGTATTGAAAGGCGGCTTTACCTTCTACGGTGTTAAAGGCGGCTCGGCCCTGGGCATCAATAAGCTTCACGCCCATCTGCACAAAGGATTCTAAGATTTCGCCAGAGTCTCCTGGGGCAGCGGTCATAAAGAACGCATATTTACCCGTTTTTTCTTTAATAATCTTGGCGTCGGTAGCCAGTTCAGCATAGGTGCTAGGCGGGCTTTTTAAGCCTGCTTTCTGGAATAGATCGGTGTTATAAATGGCGACCCGAGAGGTGAGGTACCAGGGTAGACCAAAGGTTTTGCCGTTGAGGGTGCTGGCTTTCCAAATGTTGGGCAGGTATTCGCTGCGAACCTTGGGGTCTAGTTTACTGTCAAGATCTAACCAAGCGTTGCGGCCTGCCAGTTGTGCGGCAAAGTCTGGGTTGAGGTTAACGACATCCGGTGCAGTTTGGGAGGACACGGCGGTCAAAATTTTGCTCTGCATAGCCGTCCAGGGAATATCGACCCATTTAACGGCGATCGCCGGATTTTCTTGCTCGAAGGTTTTAATCATGCCATTGAAATAATCGGTAAACTTTGGCTGAAGCTGCATGGTCCAAAATTCAATGGTGGCTTTACCCTTCTTATCAGTGCCTTTGCCTGTCTCAGGGGTTGTATCACTCCCGCAGCTCACCAACCAGCTTAAGCACAGGCCCAACAGACCAAAAGTTACCCAACGTTTCCAGTTTTTAAGACCTGTCATAGCAAAAAATGCGATCGCAGTTTGTAGGACTAAATATCGAGATCAGTGTATGCCGAAATTGATGCACATACATCAGGTTCTGGGACGAAATGTAGCAGCCTTTAGCAAAAGGTGCAATTTTTTGAGTCAATTCAGCCCTGGAGTCCAAAAGTCAGGATCACAAATTCGGGCTCACTATGGATGCATCTGCATGAAGTTGTGTTGCGGACACTCCGCCCCCATGACTGAAATCACAGGCAAAGTGAAGCGAAAATTCTAGACTAGAAGGATATTGACCGATACTTGGCTGAGCGCTGACCCATGCGAGTTCAAACGCTAAAATTTTTCTGCTGTGCTGGTCTTGTTGGCCTTGTGTGGACTGGAGCGCCAGCCCAATCCCAAGGCAACTTCTCGACAGGGCAGCAATCTCCAGGACGAGGGGATGGCCCTACCCGCCGCCAAGGGCCATCCCTATTGGATTTGGATATTTTCCGTAATCCATCGCCACGTACCCCAAAAACGCTATCCGAGCGTGAAGCCTTTGAGAAACGCTTTGCAGAAGCATCGCCTGCCGAGGCTGTCTACGAATTTGAGACGCTAGAACGGTCAGAATTTAGTCAGTACCTCGAAATGCCCATCACCGACGCGGTACCCACGGCAGCGCAAATCTCCCAGCGGCTGGGGCAAATGGCCCAAGAAACGGGTAAAAAATCAGCGGTGCTCTATGCCGTGGCCCTGAAAAAACAAACCCATCTATTGCTGGTTTTACCCGCCAATCCGAGTCTGGGGCAGATTGGGTCGCCACCTATCGTTGCCTCCATAACGCTGAACCCCAGGATGCTGGCCCAGGTCTCAACACCCCCTGTGATCCGAGAAGTCTTGCCTAAAGTGTCCAGAGATGATGTCACAAACGCCGCCAAAGAGTTTCGCAAACGGGTGAGCGACCCCACAAAACTAGACGAGACCAAGTATCTCAAAACCTCAGAACAGCTTTATCGCTGGATTGTGGCCCCTCTCGAACCCCAACTCAAGGCCCAAGGGATAGAGACACTGCTGTTTTCGATGGATGATGGCCTTCGCAGTATTCCCATTGCGGCACTCCATGATGGAAACCAGTATTTGGTCGAAAAGTATAGCAGTGCGCTGATTCCGAGCTTTGGGCTAACCAATACCAACCGAGCCTTGGCCCTGAAGCAGCAGCCGATGCTGGCGATGGGTATTTCCAAAAGTACTGAAGGGTTAGGAGCACTCCCTGCGGTGACGGCAGAGATTGGAGCCATTACAGGGCAATTTTGGACAGGCACCAGCCGCAATACTTTAGATGAAGATTCTACGCTGTCTAATCTAAAGGCAATGTACCTCCAGCAGCACTTTGGAGTACTGCATTTGGCAACCCACGCGGTTTTTAACTCCGGTAAGGTGGACAATTCCTATATTCAGTTTTGGAACAGCCGACTGCCGCTTTCTCAGGTGCGGAAGGTTGCCGATGAACTCCAATGGAAGGCGGCGCTTCCACCCCTTCAGCTTTTGGTTCTGAGTGCGTGCCAAACGGCGCTGGGCAATAAAGAGGCAGAACTGGGCTTTGCAGGGACGGCCATTAATGCAGGCGTACCCTCGGCGATCGCCAGTCTGTGGTCTGTAGACGATGAAGGCACCGTGGGACTAATGACAGGATTTTATGGCGCACTCCAAAATGCCCCCACAAAAGCAGACGCCTTGCGACAAGCTCAACTTCGCATGCTCCACGGCGAGGTCAGCATCCACAATGGTCAAATCTCTGCCCCCAACCAAGCCCCCATCACACTCCCCACGTCTAGCAGTAATGGACAAAAAACATTAACGCACCCTTATTTTTGGTCTG
Source organism: Acaryochloridaceae cyanobacterium OTE_25_metabat_464 (assembly GCA_031362245.1). Lineage (GTDB taxonomy): Bacteria > Cyanobacteriota > Cyanobacteriia > Thermosynechococcales > Thermosynechococcaceae > JAAURS01. The sequence continues at coordinate 9,567 of JANLSD010000285.1, forward strand.
GCTATACCGTGGTGGGCAACTGGAATTAAATTCTACACTCACAAAAAAATAAGCCATTGATGCGCGTTCTTATTATCCACTGGGCAACCTAAAGATATAAAAAAATCTTAACTTTGAGGTGCGTTTGCGGTGCCTTAGGGTTTTGACAATCCATGCTCGACACGGACTGAGCTTCGTAGACTCATGGATGCAATAGACGGGGGGATAAGTGATTCAACTACATGAACTGAGGGGCGAAACGCACTCGTCCTTGCAAACATCTCAATTAATTGACCAGTATCTACAGAATTCCCAAAAAGGCTATCTCAGAATTAATACAGATTCTGTTACTTGGTTTGTTTATATTGACCACGACAAACTGCTTTATATTACCCATTCCATCGATCCAGTTGATCGCCTAGACTGTCATTTACGAGGTCTTAGCCGTCGCATTCCTGAAATCACTCAAGGGGTGCGGGCGCAAGTACGTCTATCGTTGGAACTGCAATTAGATCTGGGTACCTATCCTCGGCAAGACTATCAAGGCATTGATCTGCTCATTCAAGATTCAACCTTGAGTGCAGAGTCTGCGCAGTCTTTGATTTTATCCATGTCCCAAGAGGCACTGGAATCATTATTGATGGTTCAAGAGAGTAGCTATACTTTTGTACCAACAGAACAGATACTCACCATTGCCCAACCGCTTGATTTTGACGCGCTGTTTCGTGAATGCACCCAACGCATTCAGGCTTGGCAAAGTTTAGCGCCCCATGTTTTTTCTCCCTACCAACGCCCCTATCTGTTTAGTCAGTCTCGGTCGCCTAAGCTAACTTCTGAGCGACAGCAGCGCTTAGGAAAACTGCTGAAGGGGTTTAGTTTTCGGCAGCTCGCCATCATGCTAAATCAAGATGAGCTAAAGCTTGCCAAAAGTCTTTATCCGCTGATTCTAGAAAAAGCGGTGCTCTTGAGAGAGCCTCAGGCTCCCTATAGTGATCTGCCCAATTTTTCATTGCCCAATGCCGACAGCAACATTATTGAACCGACCCGTGCAGCGCAGGTCTCTGAAGCGGCGGTAACACCTTCAAATTCGGTAGGCAGCTTGGATGCCATGCCCCAGTTGTCTGCACCCACTCAAACCTATCGAGTGGCATGTATTGACGATAGCCCCGCGATGCTGCAAACCATTGAGCAGTTTTTGGGGAACGAAAATCTCGCACTTACGTTAATTCAAGATTCTCTGAAAGCCCTGGTAGAACTGATGCGGATCAAACCCGATTTGATCCTTTTAGATGTAGGCATGCCAAAGGTGGACGGTTATGAGCTTTGCCGATTGCTGCGTAAGCATCCGATGTTCAAGAAAACGCCCATCATTATGGTGACGGGCAATACAGGACTCATTGATCGGGCTAGGGCAAAAATTGCGGGGACTACAGATTATATGACCAAGCCTTTTACCCAAGATCAGCTCTTGAAAATGGTATTCCGCTATCTCGTATAGGGTGACGAATTGTCTATACAGCATTCGTCAGATCCGCCCTGGGGGGTGGGAACACTAAGGCTAACAGACACAATATTTTTACCCGATTGCACGAGGCTCCTATGAAGACTATTTTGGTTGTTGATGATACGCCTTCAGAACTTGAGTTGATGACCCGTTTTTTGAAAGAAAGTGGATTTTCTGTCATCGTGGCAACTGATGCCAAGGAAGCGATGACCAAGGCTGCGGATTTTAAGCCCGATGTGGTGGTCACGGATGTGGTGATGCCAGGGATGAGCGGGTTTGAACTGTGCCGCACGCTTAAGAAGAATGAAGCGACCCAAAATATGCCGATTGTTGTATGCACGTCTAAGAATCAAGACTTGGATCGGCTTTGGGGTATGAAGCAGGGTGCTGATGTGTATGTCACAAAACCTTTTACCCAAGATGATTTGGTGAAAGCGGTTAATTCTGTTCTTAATTAAGCTCTGTCATTGATGAAGTTATGAAGCTGCCCATTTTAGATACTCCAATGCTTCAGCAGAAGGCAATGGGTGATCCTTACCTCAAGGTGAAACTTGCATTACAGCAGTCGGCAGTGTTGCCCATGGTGCAGGCGCAAGAGGCAATCGCCATTCCTGCCACTCGGATTACACCCATGCCCAATATGCCAGCCTGTGTATTGGGATTACTGAACCATAAAAGCCGAGTGATTTGGGTAGCCGATTTATCGCTTCTCTTGGGGCTTTCCACCAAAATTCTCACCACACAAACCTATAACATCGCCATTATTCGATCTGGCAAAACGCCATTGGGACTGGTTGTGCCAGACATTCAGGGGGTTGTAAGACTTTCCCTAGAGGCAATTGAGTTACCCGTTGGGGAGGTTTTGCCAGCGTTGGTTCCCTACTTAAGGGGATGCCTTAAGCAAGAACAAGAAAGCCTTTGGGTGCTTGATCCTGATGCAATTGTTCAGTCACCTGCATGGACTGAGCATGGATAGAATTCTTTGATCCATTCCAGTCAAAAAGGCTTAGCGCGGTGCTGCCTTAATTGAGAATGGTCTTAATTGAGAACGGTTGTTGAACAGGTACACACTTACTTTTTTAGTATTAGGGGGGCTGACATCCATATGAACATGACCAATTCACCCAAAGGGGATAATTCTAAACTTTCTACACAAGGTGCAGGTAAGGTAAAAAAGTCAGGATGGGGGCTTAAGAGAAAAGCAACCTTACTCGCGATTGCAATTGGGACACTTCCAGTGGCAGTTGTGGGAACAGGGTCCTATCTCTACTCAAGTCAATCACTCACCACCCAAATTACCAACGCAGAACAGGCGCGGGTAAAGGGGATGGCCGACAAGGTTAACCGCTTTATGGTTGAGCGCTATGGCGACATTCAGGTGCTGAGCAATTTTCCTGCGCTGAATAATCCTAAGGTCGGTAGCGTTATGAGTCGAAGCGAGAAAGACGATCTCTTCGATCAATTCATGAAGAGCTATGGGGTGTATGACAACATTTCTGCCTTTGACCTCAACGGCGATATTGTGGCTCAGTCTGCTGGCAAACCGTTGCCCAACCATAAAGAGAAGAGCTTTTTCAAAGAGGCCATCCGAACCGGACAGCCCTTTATTTCTCAACCCGAAATCGCCCAATCAACGGGTAAGTTGGTCGTTCAGTTGTCTGCCCCTATTCGTAATAAGGCGACCGGCCAAATTATGGGTGTTGTCCGCGCTCGGATGCCCCTAAAAGGCATAGAAGAGGTTGTTAGCACCTTTAGCGAAAACGGTGAATACTATCACCTTGTCGATGCTAATGGGAAGTTTTTTGTAGCATCAGAGAAAGCACTGATTGGAACCTTAGCAAAAGATGACTTTTCAGTACTCGCTCAACGGCAAGCAGCCAAAAAGGTGGGGATTGAATATGATGCTAAGAACTTAATCGCCTATGCCCCACTTAGCAAAATGGCTAACCTCCCAGACTTGAAATGGGATGCGATTATTGATATTGACAAAGACCTTGTATTTAAACCTGAGCGAGATTTAGCGCTTCTGATCGTTTTGGGCAGCTTGAGTGCTGCGGTTGCGGTTGCCGTTCTTGCAGCAAGGCTCACCAACCGAGCAACTCAGCCCATTCTTGAGGCTGCACAGACTGTTGAAAAAATTGGTCAAGGAGATTTCTCAAACCAGATCGACGTGACCGGAACTGATGAGCTAGCCGTGCTAGGCGGCAACATCAACTTGATGGCCGGACAGATTCAATCGTTTTTGACGCAGCAAGAAGAAAGTGCTCGCAAAAACCAACGGCTGGCCGAAGTTGCCCAGGCGAAAGAAACTCAAGCCCTAGTCGCGCCCCTGAATTCTCTCCTAGAAGAAGTTCGGAAAGCTCTGAATGCTGAACGGGCCGTTATCTATCGTTTTTATCCTGACTGGAGCGGTCATATTGCAGGCGAGGCGGTTCTTCCCAATCTGCCTTTGGCCCTGGCTGACAAAATTGAAGATCCTTGCATTCCTTTAGCCCTCAGAGAAGCATACAAACAAGGTCGGGTGGTACCCACGAACGACGTGTTTAATGCAGGCTTCCATCCTGAGCATCTAGACCTGATGAAACGGCTGCAAATTAAAGCCAACTTAGTGGTTCCCATTGTGCAAGGGGATGAATTGCTTGGGCTACTGGTGGTTCACCACTGTACCCACATCCATGATTGGCATCAGGCTGAAATTGATGTCATGCAAGAATTCGCAGCAGAGTTTGCCCCTTCTCTTGGCGGTCTAGCCCTGATTGAACGGAAGCAGGCTGAAGCAGAACAATCCCAAAAAAGTACTCGCAAAACCCAACTGCTGGCAGAAGTCTCCCAGGCAAAAGAAACTCATGCTCTTGTTGAACCGCTGAATCCCCTTTTGGAAGAAGTGCGGAGTACCCTTGATGCTGAACGGGCTGTTATCTATCGTTTTTATCCTGACTGGAGCGGTCACATTGCAGGCGAAGCGGTTCTTCCCAACCTGCCTTTGGCCCTGGCTGACAAAATTGAAGATCCTTGCATTCCTTTAGCCCTTAGAGAAGCATACAAACAAGGTCGGGTTGTTCCGACTGACGACGTGTTCAATGCTGGTTTCCATCCTGAACACCTGGATCTGATGAAACGACTGCAAATTAAAGCCAACTTGGTGGTTCCCATTGTTCAAGGGGATGAATTGCTTGCATTACTGGTGGTTCACCACTGTACTCGCGTTCATAATTGGCAGCAGTCTGAAATTGATGTCATGCAAAAATTTGCAGCAGAGTTTGCCCCTTCTCTTGGCGGTCTAGCCCTGATTGAACGGAAGCAGGCTGAATCAGAACAAGCCAAAAAACGAAACGAAGCGCTACAGATGGAGCTATTAACCCTGCTCCAAGACGTTGAAGGTGCATCCAGTGGTGACTTAACTGTACGGGCTGACGTGAGCGCCGGAGAAATTGGGATTGTGGCCGACTTCTTAAACTCCATTGTAGAAAGTTTGCGGGGCATTGTATCCCAGGTGAAGGTATCTGCGGATCAGGTGAACACCTCCGTTGGCAGTAACGAAATGGCGATGGGCCAACTGGCAGATCAATCCCAAGCCCAAGCCCAACAAATTACCGATACTCTGAAATCTATTGAGCTGATGGCACTTTCCATTCAAGAAGTGGCAGAAAACGCACGACTGGCTTCTCAGGTGTCTGGACTGGCATCTAGAACCGCTGAAAGTGGTGGGGAAACCATTGACCGCACGGTGGAAAGTATTTTGCAGCTCAGAGATACCGTTGCAGAAACCGCTAAGAAGGTTAAACGACTTGGGGAATCGTCTCAACAGATTTCTAAGGTGGTTTCGCTGATTAACCAAATCGCGCTTCAAACGAACCTCCTGGCCATCAACGCCAGTATTGAGGCCGCTCGTGCCGGAGAAGAAGGCCGTGGTTTCGCGGTGGTTGCAGAAGAAGTGGGTGCCCTGGCTGCCCAGTCTGCCAACGCAACCAAGGAAATTGAGGGTATTGTTGAAGCCATTCAACGGGAAACCAGCGAAGTAGTGGATGCAATGGAAAATGGTACGACCCAAGTGGTTGAAGGAACCCGTCAGGTGAATGAGGCCAAGGAAAGCCTCAATCAGATTGTGAAGGTGTCCCGCGAAATTGATGGGTTGCTCAAGTCGATTTCTACCGCAACTGTTTCCCAAACGGAAACATCACAAGTGGTGAAACTGCTGATGCAGCAAATTACCGAGTCTTCAGAGCAAACCTCCAATACCTCTCGCCAAGTGTCGTCTTCTCTGCAAGAAACCGTGGCGATCGCCCAGCAGCTCCAGGCATCTGTAGAAACGTTCAAAGTAGACGAGTAGTCTGCGTAAGCCACCCAAACAGCGGAGCGTTGATCCACTGTTTGGGTGACTTCTGTAATTTCCACCCGCTGTAATTTCCATTGCGGAGCGAGACCCTAGGAATTACTGCCCATTTTTAAGCAGCCATGCAGCCCAAAAAGACCATGATGCACGATAGCGAACAGCGAGTCCGGCTCCAGTTTCTAGATGAAGCCCAAGAATATTTAACCGAAATTGAAGCAGGCGTGCTGGGCATGTCCACCCACGGCATTGAGCGGTCGGTGATGGCTGGCATTTTACGGGCGGCTCACTCCATTAAAGGGGGCAGTGCCATGATGGGTTACTCTACCCTGAGTCAGCTTTCCCACCAAATGGAGGACTTTTTCAAGGTTCTGAAGCTCAGGCCCAGTGAAGCCAAAGAAGAAGATACTGAGCGTTTGATGCTAACAGGGGTCGATCACCTGCGGCAAGTGGCAAACGATTGTCGGGAGGGGGCAACAATCTCCGCAGATTGGCTCACCCAGAAGGTTCAAGTCACGTTTGATACGCTTCACGATCGCCTTGGAGATCCTCAGGACGATGATGCAGCAGCCCTACTTTCAGACGAAGTGGGCGCAGATATGGTGGTTCTTCTGTTTGAAACTGAAGTAGATTCCATTCTCAACCGCCTAGATGCGGTGCTGGAAAACCCTGACTTGCCGTGTTTGCAGGAAGAATTTGCGATCGCCGCCCAAGAACTAGCAGGGCTTGGCGAAATGCTAGATTTACCCACCTTCCGTGACCTCTGCCTAAATGCCTCAAATCACGTCACAACAGCAGACGTCCCACACCTAATCAGCGCTGCAACCTTAGCCCAAGAGGCTTGGCGGCATGCCCAATCCCTCGTCATCGTAGGACAGCGGGATCTCATTCCATCGTCACTAGGACTAGGAGCGGCATCCATCCCCGTCGTGTCTTCCGAAGCGCTTGTGGAGCACGAAGCAGATTTTGCGACGATAGAAACTGACGCGATGGACTGGGACGCATTAGGCTTAGATGCGTTTGACGAAATCTCCACTGAGTCTGAAGCCCTAGAAGCCGAAATCCCAGAAATGGCTGCATGGGAAACGGTTGCCCTAGAAACCGAAATCCCAGAAATGGCTGCCCTGGAAACAGTTTCCACCGATCAATCTTTCCCAGATGTCCTCAGCGAAATTCAAGATGCGGCCCTTGAGTATTTAGAACTCAACCCATTACCAGAACCGGATCTGACACAGAAAGTCTTACCCAAAAGCTCACAGAAAGCGGTCAAGACCAAAATTGTGACAGATGCAGACACCATGCCCTCAGAAGAAGTGGCGGATGCCGAGATGGTGCTGCGTGTTCCGGCTCAACAGCTCAACCAAATGGGCGAACTCTTTGGCGAACTCATCATTGAGCGCAATGGCCTTGCCCTCCAACTTAAACGTCTACGCGAACTAACCGCACTTCTAACCCATCGGGTTCATACGTTAGAAAGCTCTAATGCCAGCCTGAGAAGCACCTACGACACCGTTGCGACACGGACTACCATCCAGGGCCAATCTCTAGATTCGTCATCCTCTGCGCTTGCCTTTGTCCCAGGTCAAGGGAACTCGCCCCAGGCCATTCAGGGTTGGCTTTCAGACCAAGCCCAAGACTTTGACCTCTTGGAAATGGATCGCTATAGCGAACTGCATACTCTGTCTCAAGCGCTGATGGAAAGCGCCGTTCAAATTGAGGAAGTCACCACAGACATCAACCTCAACTTAGACGAAGCGGAGCAAACCACACGGGCGTTTACGCGCACCACCAAACAGCTCCAAGTCAGCATGACCCAAATGCGGATGCGTCCTGTATCCGATGTCTTAAACCGATTCTCGCGGATGCTGCGGGACTTAAGCCTAGAACATAGTAAATCCGTTGACCTCAAAATTGCTGGAGGCACCACCTTAATTGACCGCGTTATTCTCGAAACCTTGACCGACCCGTTGGTTCATCTCATTCGTAATGCCTTTGACCACGGCATTGAAAGTCCACAGGCTCGGATGGCTCAAGGTAAATCGGCAAAGGGTCTGATTGAAATTAGCGCCGCCTACCGAGGCAACCAAACCCTTATTACCATTCGCGATGACGGTGGAGGCATTTCCTTAGATAGCGTCAAAGCCAAAGCAGCCCTCATGGGCATTGATAGCGACCTTCTCAGTACTGCCCAACCTTCCGAAATCCTCGACCTTATTTTTGAACCTGGATTTAGTACCGCATCCCAGGTAACAGAACTCTCAGGACGGGGTGTTGGCATGGATATTGTCCGTACCTCACTCCAAAAAATTAAGGGTTCTATCTCTGTCGATACCGAGGTGGGACGCGGTACGACCTTTACCCTGGCTGTACCCTTTTCACTCTCTGTCATCCGCGTGTTGCTGGTTGAAAGTGGAAACCTTCAGATGGCGGTTCCCATTGATGAAGTGGAAGAAATGCTACTTCTAGATCCAGACAAAGTTTCTGTGCAAAATGGCAGACGCGTTCTTCAATTAGATGACGTGTTGATTCCACTGATACAGCTCAAGGACTGGTTCAGCTTCTCTCGGCCCGTGCTTCAGTCTGACCTAGACTCAACCCCTAAAATCAATCAGCCTATGGTCTTACTGGTTGAGCAAGATGATGAAGTGGTGGGGATTCAGGTGGATCGATACTGGGGAGAACAAGAGGTCACAATTCGTCAAGTGGAGGGCATGATTACCCTGCCTTCAGCCTTTGTCGGCTGCACCATTTTAGGCGATGGTCGCATTGCACCCCTCCTCGATCCGTTAAGTCTCTTACGCCAGATTAAATTCCAACCCATTGACTGGGAAGAAGCGAGTTCTGCGGTGGAAGGCATTGCGCCGCACCAACAATCCGTAATCCCTCCAGAGCCTCCTGAACTTTATGGAACGAGCCAGCCCCTGGTAATGGTGGTTGATGATTCTGTCAACGTCCGTCGCTTCTTGGCCCTAACCCTTGAAAAATCAGGATTCCGAGTTGAGCAAGCGAAGGATGGTCAACAGGCCCTCGAAATTCTTCAGACGGGCTTACCCATCCAGGCCGTCATCTGCGATATCGAAATGCCACGATTAGACGGATTTGGATTCCTTGCCAATCGAAAAAGTATTCCGAGCGCCACCAACCTACCCGTGATTATGCTGACCTCTCGCAGTGGCGATAAGCACCGCAAATTGGCGATGTCTCTCGGGGCAAAGGCTTACTTCTCTAAGCCTTTCCGTGAGTATGATTTGCTTCAGACCTTGAATCGATTAATTGACCAGTCTTCATCTACCCCTGCCCTTTTATCTCGATAAATCATGGCAACGCTCCTTCGTTCTCGACGCTTTGCGGATCGCGCCACTGAAGCGACCCATCAATACATTACGTTTCAACTTCGGCAGTCTCGTTTTGCTCTGCCCATTCAGAATTTAAAGCGGGTAAGCCAGTTAAAAGGAGAGAATGATCCGATTAACGATCTGAGTGCTGACCTAAGTTCTCCCGCCCAGGAACAAGAGGAGGTGCGTTTTATTGATGTCGATCAACGCATTTTTGACGCTGTGAACAGTCCTGCTATTAATGTCACTGAGGTAATGAACCCTCAGCAGCAATCCTGCGTCATTCTATTTAGTGATGATGCAGGCCGTACTGTTGGGCTTGCCATTGACACCCAACCTAAAATGCGGCGGATTGCTCAAAGTCAGATCGTTCCGCTCCTCGACGCTAAAACCCATCCCACCCATCTTCAGTCTGTTTGCGTCTCTATGATTCAAGTGAATGGAGAAAACCCTATCTTTTTGCTAGATTTGGACAAGCTTTGTAAGCTATAAGCCATTTCACCCTAGAATTCCCCAAGAGAACGTTCTCTTGGGGATTAACCGAACAATATCTCCTCCAACAGTTGACATTTATAAACATTCTTCATTACTGTCGGGGACAGATTAGTCTGAATTGTGGCCTGAATTAAGATAAAGCATGCATACAACTATTGCATATGGTCTCGTGGTTCAATCGGATCACCTTCTGTTGCCATCCGTCCCAGGGCCAAAAGTGGCGGACGTTGTTGTGCGGCGGGGTACTTTAGACCCAATCCAAGCCTCTCCGATTCAAGGCAATCAGGTTTTACTTGAGCTTCCGTTAGATCTTAAGCTGCTAATCCGAGACGGGTGTGAGGTGGTGGTGGATGCACCGCCCCATTTTGACCCCACGGTTCTGCGGGCCTACATTTTAGGCACTGCGATGGCGTTTATTTTGCGGCAGCGTGGGTTGCTGGTGCTTCATGCAAGCTGTGTGGCCCGTGGGGATATGGCCATCGCATTTCTCGGCAGCTCGGGCTGGGGCAAGTCCACCTTGGCTTCGGCCTTTCACCAACAGGGCTATCGATTGATCACTGACGATGTGATGGCCCTGCATCTAGATACAGCCACGCCGATGGTGGTGCCTAGTTTTCCTGAAGTGAAGCTATTGCCCGATGCAATGGCAGCCGTTGGCACTGATGCAGTGTCAATGCTACAGTCCCTGAGCCACAAGCAGATCCAGCGCTTAGAAACGCGATTTGCCTTGGGACCAGTTCCTTTAAAACATCTCTTTGTCCTGCGAGCAGGAGAATTTAACCACATTCAGCCTGTCCCACGAACCCAGGCATTTTCTGAACTGATTCAACACACCCGCGCCGCTAAAATGCTCCATGATGAAACCTGTAAAATCAAGCATTTTCATCAGTGTAGTCGCCTTGCCAAAGCCATTCCAATGGCCTACCTAGAACGGCCCCGCTCTCTTGATCAGCTCCCTCAACTGATTGAGTTTATTGAGTCCCACCTCAAAACGCTGGATTGTGTCGGTCTTGCCTAACCCATGACCTATCACTGCTGTACTATCCCCTTTGAGAAAGATGCGCTGATTCACTATGGACATCAGCTTGGACTCTCAACGGTGGAGGAGTCGTTGCAGCATTTGGCAGAGGCGATCGCCCTCCATTCCCTCTGGAAAGAATTACCCCAAAGCCTTTGCATTGTCCGGGCCGAACCTACGCCTGTTTTGGCAATGTTGGGGACATTTTCGGCGAAGGTGCTAGGGCAACTGAGTCTTCAGGGTCCGTTTCTCAATCAAGCCTGTCAAAGGCTGCGGTATGTGACCTATGGCGATGCCATGCTGGCCTGTGAGCAGTTGGCTGAACAATTACAAAACGCTTTTGGGTCAAAGTTTCTGCATGAATTCCAATTTTATGGGGTGCCGAGGGGCGGGTTAA
>JANLSD010000300.1:0-15402 GCA_031362245.1 Acaryochloridaceae cyanobacterium OTE_25_metabat_464
GGAGCGCTATCAAGACTCCCAATCAGCGGTTAGAGAATCAATCCCTTTTATGACCATCACGATGGATTCTGTTCAGACGATGGCTCAATTGGCGATCGCGTTGCCAATTGAGCCGTGAATGGACTTTTTCAGCAAGCCCTATCTAGATTTATGATTTACGGAGAAAGAACCCAGGGACACACCTGAGAACCACTAGAATAGAAATAGGTTCTGTGCGATCGCCGTTTTTCTATGACCACTCCAGCTTCTGTTGAATTTATCGATGCCTTTGACGTAATTGTTGTGGGGGCAGGTCATGCGGGTTGTGAAGCCGCCCTTGCCACTGCCCGCTTAGGGTGCAGAACGCTTTTGCTGACCCTGAACCTAGACAAAATTGCATGGCAGCCCTGTAACCCAGCCGTCGGTGGGCCTGCTAAATCCCAACTCACCCATGAAGTGGATGCCTTGGGTGGCGAAATGGGCAAAATGGCTGATCGCACCTACCTGCAAAAGCGCCTGCTCAATAGCTCCCGTGGCCCTGCGGTGTGGGCACTGCGGGCGCAAACCGACAAGCGCGAATACGCTGCGGTCATGAAAACCATCGTTGAAAACCAAGAAAATCTCACCGTCCGTGAAGGCATGGCGACGGATTTGGTCTTGGGTGCCAATCAAGAAATTGTGGGGGTTCAAACCTACTTTGGTGTGGCCTTTGAATGCAAAACCGTGATTTTAACCACGGGGACCTTTCTGGGCGGTCGCATTTGGGTGGGGAATAAATCAATGGCGGCGGGACGTGCGGGGGAATTTGCCGCAGAAGGAATGACGGAGACCCTGAATCGTCTCGGGTTTGAAACCGGACGCTTAAAAACCGGAACCCCAGCGCGGGTGGATAAGCGCTCGGTGAACTACAGCAAAATGGAAGAACAGCCCGCAGATGATGACGTGCGCTGGTTTAGTTTTGATCCTGAGGTGTGGATCAAAAAGGAACAACTCCCCTGCCACATTACCCGCACAACTCCCCTCACCCATCAGCTCATCCGCGATAACCTGCATCTGTCGCCTGTATACGGCGGATGGGTGGATTCCAAAGGGCCGCGCTATTGCCCCAGTATTGAAGACAAGATTGTGCGGTTTGCCGATAAGGAAAGCCACCAGATTTTTATTGAGCCAGAGGGTCGAGAGATTCCTGAGTTGTATATTCAGGGATTCTCTACCGGTTTGCCGGAGACATTGCAGTTGCAAATGCTGCGATCGCTCCCTGGCCTAGAACACTGTGCCATGCTTCGCCCTGCCTACGCGGTAGAGTACGACTACCTCCCAGCAACGCAATGCTATCCCACCCTCATGACTAAAAAAATTGAGGGATTATTTTGCGCGGGACAAATTAACGGCACCACAGGGTATGAAGAAGCTGCTGCCCAAGGGTTAGTGGCAGGTATTAACGCCGCTCGGTTTGTGAACCATCAAGAAATGGTGGTGTTCTCCCGTGAGCAAAGCTACCTGGGTACGCTCATGGATGACCTCTGCACCAAGGATCTGCGCGAACCCTACCGAATGCTCACCAGTCGTTCAGAATATCGTCTGATTTTGCGCTCTGATAATGCCGATCAGCGTCTCACACCGCTGGGTCGAGACATTGGGCTGATTGATGATCGCCGTTGGAATTTGTTTACCCGTAAGCAAGCCAACATCACTGCCGAGAAAGAACGACTCCATGCCACGCGGCTCAAAGAAATGGATGCAGTGGGTGTGGCGATCGCCGCCCAAACCCAACAAGCCATCAAAGGATCTGTCACCTTGGCAGAGTTACTGCGTCGTCCTAGTATTCACTACGTTGACCTTGATCGGCATGGACTGGGGCAGGCCGGATTGGAAGATTGCGAAAAGGAAGGGGTAGAAATTGAAATTAAATACTCCGGCTATATCAAGCGCCAAGAAAAACAAATTGAGCACACCAGCCGCCAAGAACATCGCAAATTGCCGATCAATCTTGACTACGGCAGTATCCACACCCTCTCGATGGAAGCCCGCGAGAAACTGAATCAGGTGAAGCCATTGACCATTGGTCAGGCGACCCGCATCGGTGGTGTTAACCCTGCGGATATTAATGCACTGTTGTTCTATATTGAAACCTTATCTCGGCTCACCGCAAAATCTTAGAGAATATGTTCCGTGGACTGTACTGAGTCTTGTTAGCAGAACCACTCTACTTTTGAATCAAACCGTCGCCGTTGTAACAGAATGGAAACATTTTTTGCTGTTAATCTGGTAGATCCTGTTTACTTCAGTCATAAAGCACCCCACTATGGCAAATTTCAACGTTAAGGCCGACCAAAACGCTAACCAAAACAATATTCAGTTACCAAAAGATGTGGGTTACGGCGGTCAGCCTTGGCTGGTGGAGGAGCGCGATGCCTGCGGTGTGGGTTTCATTGCTCATCAGCACGGTCAGGCTTCTCACGATATTGTCCAGAAGGCGCTGTTTGGCTTAACCTGCGTAGAACATCGGGGTGGCTGTAGCGCAGACAAAGAATCCGGCGACGGTGCAGGCATTATGACGGCGCTGCCGTGGCCTCTATTCTCAGAGTGGTTTGTGCAAACGGGTAAGACTGCACCCAATCCTGATCAAACGGGTGTAGGTATGGTGTTTTTACCTGCGGAGCCAGCAGCGGCGGCAAAGTGTCGGGAGATTTGTGAGGCGATCGCCCAATCCGAAAATCTCACTGTGTTGGGCTGGCGTGAAGTCCCTATTTATCCTGATTGCTTGGGTCGTCAAGCACGGGAAAATCAGCCCCAGATTGAGCAGCTTTTTTTGGCAGACACAGGGGGTAATACCTCAGATCAGCAGTCTTTAGAGCAGCATTTATATCTGGTTCGCAAGTGTATTGAGAAAGCGATCAACAAAACGGGCGAAGCGTGGGCGAAGGACTTTTACTTTTGCTCCCTCTCCAGTCGCACCATCATTTATAAGGGCATGGTGATGTCTGCGGTTTTGGGTGAGTTTTATTTGGACTTGCAAAACCCAGCCTACGTTAGCGTATTTGCGCTGTATCATCGTCGCTTTAGTACCAATACCCTACCCAAATGGCCCTTGGCACAACCCATGCGATTTTTGGGTCACAACGGCGAAATCAATACATTGCTGGGTAACGTGAACTGGATGGTGGCGCGGCAGGCCACGTTGAAGAGTGAGAGTTGGGGCGATCGCATTGAAGACCTGAAGCCTGTCGTCAACCTCAACAACAGCGACTCGGCTAACTTAGACAATTCGATGGAACTCATCGTGCAATCTGGTCGCACGCCAATGGCAGCGCTGATGATGCTGGTGCCCGAAGCCTATCAAAACCAGCCGGATCTTGCGGATTACCCTGAAATTGTAGATTTCTACGAATACTACAGTGGACTCCAAGAGGGCTGGGATGGCCCTGCGCTGTTGGCTTTCAGCGATGGTAAGTTTGTGGGGGCAACCCTGGACCGCAATGGTCTGCGCCCCGCCCGATATTGCACCACCAAGGACGGGCTAATTATGGTTGCCTCAGAAGCAGGCAGCATTCCGGTAGATGAAGCAAACATCCTTACCAAAGGTCGCCTAGGGCCAGGGCAAATGATTGCGGTGGATTTGGAGCGCCATGAGGTGTTGACTAACTGGCAGCTTAAGGAACGTGTTTCTAATCAGCATCCCTATGGCGAATGGCTGAAACAGTATCGGGTGAATTTGCCAGAGAAGCCGTTTTTGGCGGCTCCTGTACTGGAGCATGAGGACTACCTTCGCCAGCAAGTCGCCTTTGGCTATTCCACGGAGGATGTGGAAATGGTCATTCAAGCAATGGCACAGGATGGGAAAGAACCCACGTTCTGCATGGGCGATGATATCCCCTTGGCGGTGCTGTCGGCGCGACCCCATGTGCTGTACGACTACTTTAAGCAGCGCTTTGCCCAGGTGACAAATCCGGCGATCGATCCTTTGCGCGAAAAGCTGGTGATGTCCCTCTCAATGTCCTTGGGACGACGGGGCAATCTGCTGGATCGTCAGCCGGAGTCGGCGCGGTTGCTGAAGCTGGAGTCTCCGGTGCTCAATGATGGGGAACTAGACTTTATCCGTGCCTCTGAGTTTGGCGCGGCAACCCTTTCAACGTTTTTTGCTGTTGCCGATGGCCCTGGTGGTCTGCGGTCTGCCGTTGAGCGATTGTGTGAAGCAGCAGCAACGGCAGTCAAGGCTGGCGCTGCGATTTTGATATTGAGCGATCGCACCTCCCCCTCCGGCACCCCCGCCATCCTCACCGATGACACTAGCTACATTCCGCCTCTACTGGCAGTGGGCGCAGTTCACCATCACCTGATCCGCCAGGGCTTACGGATGCAGGCATCTTTGATTGTGGATACCGCGCAATGTTGGAGTACCCATCACTTTGCTTGCCTGATTGGCTATGGAGCCAGCGCGGTTTGCCCTCACCTCGCCCTAGAATCTGTGCGGCACTGGTGGGGAGACGATCGCACCCAAAAGCTCATGGGGCTAGGCAAAATCCCCAAAATGCCTGTAGAGGCGGCACAGCATAATTTCCGTAGGGCGGTAGAAGGTGGCTTGCTCAAGATTCTCTCCAAAATGGGGATTTCGCTGCTGTCTAGCTATCAAGGCGCTCAGATTTTTGAGGCAATCGGGATTGGCTCAGAGCTTCTGAAACTAGGTTTCTACGGCACGGCTTCACGGCTGGCTGGCCTGACGTGCAGCGAGTTAGCGCAAGAGGTGATGGCCTTCCACCTGCGAGCGTTCCCTGAGATAAGCCTTAAAAAGCTCGAAAACTTTGGCTTTGTACAGTACCGTCCTGGTGGCGAGTACCACATGAACAATCCTGAAGTTGCAAAGGCACTCCACAAGGCGATCGCCGATAAGAACTACGACCACTACGCGTTTTACAAAAACCTACTTCAAACCCGTCCTGTAACGGCAATGCGGGATCTGCTGGTGTTTGAAGGCGATCGCCCCTCCATCCCCGTCGAAGAAGTGGAATCCGTCGAAGCCATCATGAAGCGGTTTTGCACGGGGGGGATGTCTTTGGGTGCGCTGTCTCGGGAGGCCCATGAAGTTTTGGCGATCGCCATGAATCGCATTGGTGGCAAGTCCAACTCCGGTGAAGGTGGGGAAGACCCAGTGCGTTATGAAGTGCTGGATGATGTGGATAGTGAAGGGCGATCGGCGCTATTGCCCCACCTTAAGGGTTTAAAGAAAGGTGATACTGCGAACTCTTCCATTAAGCAAATTGCTTCCGGTCGTTTTGGGGTTACGCCCAAGTATTTGGTCAGCGCCAAACAGCTTGAAATTAAAGTGGCGCAAGGTGCAAAGCCAGGGGAAGGCGGTCAACTTCCTGGCAAAAAGGTGAGTCCTTACATTGCGTCTTTGCGGCGCTCTAAGGCAGGGGTAACGCTGATTTCTCCCCCACCCCACCACGATATCTATTCCATTGAAGATCTCGCGCAGCTCATTTTTGACCTGCACCAGATTAATCCTCAGGCACAAGTCTCTGTCAAACTCGTGGCGGAAGTCGGCATTGGCACCATTGCGGCGGGTGTAGCAAAAGCCAACGCAGATATCATCCAAATTTCCGGCCATGATGGCGGTACAGGTGCGTCTCCTCTTAGTTCCATTAAACATGCAGGGAGTCCTTGGGAACTGGGACTGACGGAAGTGCATCGCGTCTTGATGGAAAATCAACTGCGCGATCGCGTGATGCTGCGCGTAGATGGAGGACTCAAGACGGGCTGGGATGTTCTGATGGCGGCTCTCATGGGTGCAGAGGAATACGGCTTCGGCTCCATTGCCATGATTGCGGAAGGCTGCATTATGGCGCGGATTTGCCATACCAATAACTGCCCCGTTGGTGTTGCAACCCAACAAGAGAATTTACGTCTGCGCTTTACAGGTATTCCAGAACATGTTGTCAACTTCTTTGCCTACATTGCCGAAGAAGTCCGTTCTCTCCTTGCAAAACTCGGCTATCGCTCTCTTTCTGAAGTCACAGGTCGTGCCGATTTACTCAAGGTGCGTACCGATGTGCAAGCTTCCAAAACCGCAGCTTTATCCCTAGATTGCCTCACGCAACTCCCAGATACTCGCAGCGATCGCACTTGGCTGAACCATGAGACAGTCCATAGCAATGGCCCTGTGTTAGACGATGAGCTACTCGCCGATGCCAGCATTCAGCTTGCGATTCACACGCAATCTAAGGCTGAAAAGAGCTATCCTATTGTGAATACCGATCGCACCGTGGGGACGAGGATTGCAGGGGCGATCGCCAAAAAGTACGGCGACAGCGGATTTAAGGGGCACATTGTCCTCAACTTCCTTGGTAGCGCAGGCCAAAGCTTTGGCGCATTCATCTTGCCAGGGATGACCCTTAACCTCACAGGGGAAGCCAATGATTACGTCGGTAAAGGCATTCACGGCGGTGAAATTATCATCAAGCCATCGCCAACAGCGACCTTTAAGGCAGCGGATAACGTCATTATTGGCAACACCTGTCTCTATGGTGCAACAGGCGGTTCTCTCTTTGCCAATGGCAGAGCGGGGGAACGGTTTGCGGTGCGAAATTCCAAGGCTAATGCGGTGATTGAGGGCGCGGGCGATCACTGCTGTGAGTACATGACGGGCGGCACGATTGTGGTGCTAGGGCCAACGGGTCGGAATGTAGGGGCAGGGATGACGGGCGGATTGGCATACTTTCTGGATGAGGAAGGGAGTTTCCCCACGAAGGTGAATCCTGAGATTGTGCAGATTCAGCGGGTGATCACGAAGGCGGGTGAGCAGCAGCTTAAGGATTTGATTCAGGCTCATGGTGAGAGGACGGGTAGCAAGAAGGCTCTGGAAATTCTGGAAGGTTGGTCGAGCTATCTGCCTAAGTTCTGGCAAGTGGTGCCGCCTTCTGAGGCCGATCAGCCTGAAGCGAGTTTACAGGTGGAGACAGGGAAGGTTTTGACGGCTACTCCGTAGGGGGCGATCACCGAAAATCAATACTGCGGACTTTATATCTATAGAGTTCGTAGTATGGCACGTGATTATGAGGTTATGATTTAGAAATAAACTTTGACTTTCCTTGCCCCAGCTCATCTATGGAGATGCAAAATGACCGTGCAGTTTCGAGAAAAAGCCTTGATGGCATACGAAACGATGCCTTTGAATCAAAAAGGTAAGGTTTCTCAGATCCTAGATCAGTTAAATGTTAATGACTCTCAGCATTTAAACTCTCAAATACTTAAGAATCAGGATTTAGATACGTGGGTGGTTAAAGTCGATCAAAGTGTGCGGCTACTCTTCACAAAAACCGACCAAGGGTTTTTAATCATTGACATTATTGACCGCAAGAAGGAAGACCATTAGTGCTCACGCTGATTAATTATAAATTTGACATCAGTGAATGTGAGAGGCAAATCCAAGACCTGGAAAGTTACCTAGACGATAATCTAGAGATTGAAGAGACCGGAGAGAATGGACTACAAAAGTTTTTCTCAGATCGACCAAACTTAATTCTTTTATTAGGATATTGGCATTTTGGTTTAGAGCCTGCTTTCTATAAGCCTGAGGCAAATTTATTCAACAATGAGTTTAGAGCAGACTTTATGATTTCTGATCAACAAAAAAGGAAATTTGTTTTTGTTGAGTTTGAAGATGCAAAAGCAGATAGCGTTTTCAAACTTAAATCCCAGAAAACTGATTCTGCTAATACCAGCTATGAGTGGTCTTCTAGATATGAGCATGGGCTAAGTCAAGTTATCGACTGGTATTACCGAATGGATGACTATGAGAGAACCAATAAATTTGAAGAGTATTTTGGCCATCGTCAAGTTAGCTATACGGGGCTGCTCGTTATCGGAAGGGATAAATTTATTCGGCAATCTGGCTTAATGCAAAGATTTCGGTGGAGATCAAGTAAGACTGTTATTGACAGCAAGCCTCTTCACTGCATGACTTTCGATCAATTGCTTGAGGAGTTACGAGAAAAATTGTCTACACTTAAGGTAAGCGATCAGTTAGGGTAGATTGCTTTTATAGAGCAACGTTCATTAATATCGTAGGTCAGGTTGATAGACAAAGCCCAAAACTATCCCCGCTCTGCGATTTGGGTTTCGTGCCTCAACCCAAGCTACCACTACTGAAGGCGTAGTAAGTCCTCTGAATGATTGAAGCCATTGTTACTTGGAGCTATTAAGCAGGTTACGCCAGCGATTCTGCTAGGCGTGATGCTCGCTTCCTTTGGTCTTCTTTTCCTCCCTGAAGTTGCTCTACAGTCACTTGCTCTCACGGCGTTTCGTGACTCAAATCGGCCATATATTGGCGGCGCGCTACTCGTTTCTATATCACTATTGGTTGGGCAACTGCTTATATCCTCAGCAGCATCGCTTAGGGAGATCTTCAAGAAGCTCGCCGCTCACAGAGAGCAGATCGAGGCCGCCCGAAAGAGGACGGAAATACTTCACAAACTTACACCAGATGAGAAAGCTTACTTGGCTCCTTACATCCTTGACGAGAAGAATACTCAATATTTTGGGATCCAAGATGGCATCGCTGGTGGTCTGCAAGCTAAGGAAATCATCTATCGAGCAAGCT
This sequence comes from Acaryochloridaceae cyanobacterium OTE_25_metabat_464, assembly GCA_031362245.1. Taxonomy (GTDB): domain Bacteria; phylum Cyanobacteriota; class Cyanobacteriia; order Thermosynechococcales; family Thermosynechococcaceae; genus JAAURS01. The sequence goes on from JANLSD010000300.1 coordinate 8,579, forward strand.
TCGCTGGTATTTCGGGATTCGCGTTCAATATTCAGCCTTGGGCACGAGATTACCTAACTGCGAACCTTCAGCTTCTTGAAAGTGCAAACGTTCAAAAAAAGATTGAGTTACCGTGGTAACGATGCCTAATCGGGATAGGATAGTGCGCTGCCTATTTTAACCCGTGAGTAGTAGGGTGGGCAATTGCCCACCCTACTTTGCTGACCATCAAGCATTGGCTCCATCTTGTGCAGCGACCAAAAGCTCCGCCAATGCCTCGACCGACCCACGATCCGCCTGGGGAGACCATACCACTGCATCCGTTAATGCCAGTTGATTAAGCAGGTCACTCTCTGTATCGATGTCCTTGGCAATTTTCCAAGCTACACCCATCCTCCTGTGCAACAGCAAGCAGAAGATGATGAATCAAACGCAATTTGTCTTGATGAGAGAGTTGATTAACGGTGTGCAAAAGTTCGCTGGTTGGCTTATGGCGTACTTGAAACAAAATATAGTTCTAGTCTAGCTCAGTCATATTCTGGACAATAGCCGAACTCAGCATACCCTAAAGACTTAACCAAAGGATCGCCCTAAAACCCCCAATCCCCACAGACTGGACTGTGATCGCCCCTTGAAAAAGCTTCTGGAAGATGAGATTCACCCAACGCCAGCGCCGCCATTCCGCAAGCCTGCGCGTCGGGCCGATCTAAAAATTCTGCCACCAACGGTAAAGACTGAGCAGGAGAAAGCTTCAGCAACCCCATCAAGCATTCAGACAAAACCTGCGGATCCCCATCGCCGTTTTTGACCTTAAGACGCAGCTACCGCCGTATTAAGCAGCAGCCGTTTTATCTTTCAATCGTGTTGGGGCAAGGTTTTGCTTCTGAGGTAAAAACTCCCATGCATCCTTCGGAAACAAATACCTCGCCCCGTCTATATCCAACAACCCCTGAGTAATCAAAAACCATGCGTCGTCTAAGGTCATGACGGCAACAGCACATTCAGGACGGGACGTAAATTTAGCCAGCTTAAGTTGAGTCATAGGTAGAGTCCTTTGCTAAACCGTTGTTAGCATCATAGCGCCTTGCTTGAAATCTGTACAGTTTTCAGAAAAGATGCTGCTAAACCCTTACGCTGGGGGAATAGACTGCCATGCCAATCGAGCTGCGCCAGCCATTCCAGCCAGATTTCCCAGCGCGGCGATCGCAATCTCTAACCCTTCTCTAGACGTAGGCTTCACCCGTCGCTCCACCTCCGTTTTCAGGGTAGGCAAAAACAAATCACAGGCTCCGCAGATGCCGCCGCCAATAATAACAGCTTGGGGAGCCAACACATAGATCGTACTGGTAATTCCCGCCGCCAACTCACGACCATACTGCTGCCAAAAGGCGATCGCCGCTTCATTTCCTGCCATTGCCAGCTCCGCCAGTTCCCTTGGCTCCATCCCCATGCGACGACGAATCGCCTGGGCTGATGCATGCTGTTCCAAAGACCCACGATTGCCGCTGTTGCAGGGTGGCCCATTAAAGTCTACCGTCACCAGCCCCAGCTCTCCCGCCGTGCCGTTGTGCCCCACAAAGAGTTCGCCATTGATAAACATAGCCCCGCCAACCCCTGTCCCAAGGGTCAGCAATATCCAGTTTTTGAAGTGACGTCCTGCCCCTAGCCATGCCTCTCCTAACCCTGCGCAGTTGGCATCATTGCCCACCACCGTAGGCAGTCCCGTGAGGGCTTCCATGCGCTCGGCTAACGGAACATTCACCCACCCAGGGAGATTGATGGCTAACTTCGCAATACGGCCTTTCACATCTGCTGGCCCAGGCGTGCCGATCCCAAGGGCGATCGCCTCCTTCTCTGGATCGAGTTCACGAATCGCCGCTGCGATCGCTGCAATCACAGGATCTGGCGTTGAAGGTTGAGGTGTCGCCAACTTTAGAGATGCTAAACATTTCCCCTCACGGGTATAGCGTCCCAGTTTAATATTGGTGCCGCCTAAATCCACCCCAATTACTTGATCTGTCATCGTTTGTCTCAATTCACAATGGGGGTTAATAACACCACAGCATAGGCCGAAATTCCTTCTTCTCGTCCCTCAGGCCCAAGCTGTTCGTTGGTGGTGGCTTTCACCCCAACTTGGTCAGCGGGGATGGCGAGGGTGGTAGCAATGCGATCGCGCATTGCCGCGATATGGGGCTTTAGTTTAGGCCGCTCTGCCACAACGACCGAATCAATGTTGCTGACCGTCCAGCCCCGTGATTGGATCAGCTCATTGACCTGCGCCAATAGTTTTAAACTATCTGCATTTTTCCATTGGGGATCCGTTGGCGGAAAGTAGTGACCGATATCCCCTAAGCTGAGCGCTCCTAACAACGCATCCATAATGGCATGGGTCAGAACATCCGCATCACTGTGACCCAGCAGCCCCAATTCATGGTCAATGGTGATTCCCCCCAGAATTAGAGGTCGATCAGGTGTAAGGCGGTGAATATCGTAGCCATTGCCAATGCGAAGCGGAACCATAGCGATCATCCGATAGCAAAAACAGTATGCATAATCTGAGGAGATGTAATCAAAAAAGGGGGGCTACTCCTCAAGATTAAGGTAAGCACACCCAGTCCTAAAGACTCCTTATGAATATCGTAGACGCTCCAACGCTGAAAAATGATCATTTATGGGTTGAAAACGGCTGACGATCCAAATTCTGAGGGAATAGTAACGATCTAGAAAGACGAAACGGCATTACAGATAGGAACAAAACCTTAAGGGTTAACCGGATAAACCTTCTGTGAAAAACATAGGACGGCCACGTCCACATACACTTTATCCAATTCTGCCGAGCCTCTCGAATGCCCTCAACTGTATTGGTTCTTGTTAAATATAAGTTGGCAAGATAGAGATATAAATTTGCGTAAACCTTTACTTTCAAAGTTTTTAAATCCTGAGGCGCTTGGTCAAAGATTTGATGTATGGCCTTTAACGTAGAATCTTTAACCTGCTCAAGACTTGAACAGCTCGATGCTTGGTGCTGACGGTAGTAGACCAAGGGTTGAGGAATTAGAGATACGCCCCAAGCCAGCGCCACGCGAAAACAAAACTCCCAATCTTCTCCATGGGTAAGAGTCTCGTTAAAATTTCCAACAGATTCTACGACAGCACGTCGAACAAAGATATTAGATCCAGTTCCAACAACATTTTCTTCTAAGAGGGTACGAAAAGCCTGCGAACCCTCTGCACTAGGACAGATCAGCGTCTTGTCATCAGTTGTATTCTGGACAGCAAAGTTCCATAAATAGAACCAGCTATAGCCTAAGCCTGCCTCAGGATGATTCTGAAATGCCTTAACCTGGAGCCGAAGCTTATCCGGTGCCCAAAGATCATCAGCATCTAGAAACGCAATAAATTCTCCTTGACTGGCGGCAATACCTTGATTTCGAGCTGCGGAAACCCCTTTATGCCCCCCTGCAATAATCCTTAGCCTTGGCTCCTGGATAGCCTGAACGGTCGCAACGGTTTGATCGCTGGAAGCATCATCAACAACAATAATTTCAAAATCCCAGAATATTTGATGCTGAACAGAGCGAATGGTCTCTACAATGTATTTCTCTCCATTGTAGACAGGAATGATCACGGAGACTAATGGCATAATAACTTTGCTTGCAAAGTGCGTGATGGGGATGCAATGCATTTTGCAATAATGTAACCTAGTTCGTAGGACTATTTGGACAGAATGTAGTAATTCTCATAAAGCTCTTTCCAGAAAATGCTTTGCAAGTTTTTATCCTGTACAAAAGTAGTCGAACAAAAAATGGACAAATGCCTGCCCGTATGCCAGATTAAATCATATAGGAAGACGAATATTATCCCATATCGTGTATAAATAAGCATAAATGAATTCTGTATCTATAGAGATAGCAGTCATTACTCATTTTGGGGAAAGCGACAATTAAAGGATCTTATATTAAGTGAAGAAGATTTTTGATATTGGGATGTACGATGGTGCTGACACCGCTTATTATCTGGAAAGCGGCTATTCTGTGGTCTCAGTAGAAGCCAACGTTAAACTTTTCGATGATGTGAAACGCAGATTTGAACCTCAGATTGCTTCTGGTCAACTGACTTGTATCAACGCCGCAATTTCCCCTCATGGCGAATCAGTCAATCTGACTCTTTGTGGACAAGACCTTGGTGCAAGTTCGGTATTCAGCAATAGGATTGCCCATAGACGGCCCAGTGGAACAGTCCTGGTTCCTGGGGTGACTTTGAATCACATATTTGAGCAGTATGGGGTGCCAGAATTCTTAAAAGTTGACATTGAAGGAGCAGATCGACTGTGCGTTCTTGCCTTGACACCAGACATACGACCCAGGTTTCTATCGTTTGAAGTTAGTGACGATGTTGAAGAACTACTGTCACACGTCCAGTCGATTGGTTATAAACGGTTCAAAATTATCAATCAGGTTTTCTTTCGCGAACTTTCGAATCAACGATGTTGGTCTGACCTACTAGTCCGTCGCCTCATCCGATACTCTGGCTATAGCGAACCTCGGATGGTTCGAAGAGCAGGACGCTTTTTTGTATGTGGTCATAGCTCTGGACCGTTACCTTGGTATAGTGATGGTCGATGGAGATCGGCTAAGGACACTTATCTAAGGCTACGAGAAACCAAGACTTCTGCTTCTCGTTTTGGTTTCTGGTATGACATATATGCGACGATAGATTAGTCTGAGAATCTAGCACTGTCCATTATATGTGTAAGAAATGTCTTACAATCTATTAGATTTTCTCTCGCATAAGTTGTATTAATCGCTGTCAGACATAGGCTTCAGGTTTTTTATTTCCATAGAATTTTGAGTCTATATGCCTATTGAGAAAATATTTTTCGATTTGAAGTGTTCAAAAATTCTGCAACCAACTTTTCCACACTTTAGACTAAGATTCCGTTAGAAGAAATTCCTGTTTATCCATTATTTAAAATTCAGATATGATAACAGCCTATTCTTTGAATCTTGATGATGAATTTCATGGGATCTGTCAAAGTACTGCCGCTGGTGCTAACAGTAGCGATAAAAGTATTAATAAGAAGTTAATCGAACAAGCCTATTCTGGAGCTGAATTACGTTCATGTATTGGTATTGCCACCGATCCTATTATTAACTGGAAAAAAATCGATATTCATTCTCAATATGTTGAAAATATTTTATCATTTATCTCGAAAATAATTTCAGATGATTTCTATGAATTCTCTTATTTTGATATTTCTCATTCCGAAGATCGCCTTAAACATAATATAAATAAAATAATTTCTTTATTGACTAAAGATAAAATCAACCACAGAAAACAGAGATGGCTCACTCATACGGTAGATGTTTTTAGCTGGTATTTCCAAAAGGAGCTTCCCGCTACGCGCATTCTAAGTCTAGGATGTGGTCATGGCTATGAATTATTCTTTCTGAGGCACAAATATCCTAATGCTGTGATTACTGCGGTAGATTGGGTCAAGAAAGTTCCAGAAAATATTTTAGAGAAACTAAATATAAACTTTTTTGAAGAAAACGTTTACGACTTTTTAGATTCCCATCAGGGAGAATTTGATTTAATTTACTCTTGCCATGTCTTAGAACATTCTTATAAGATTGATGTTTTACTTGACCTTCTTAATCGGGCATTGATGGATGGTGGTACTTTGGCGAGTAGTCTCCCACTATGTGGATTTGAAAACACATTATATTCTGCATTTATAGAAAGAACATTGAGTGGAACATCAGTTCTTAGACAGTTAGACTGTAACATGCTTGACTTAGGACATCCTTGGAAAACGAATCAACATGACTTGTTAAATTCTCTTCAAAAATCTCAATTCCAAGACATAGAAATATCAGGAAATGTCCAGAGTTGTGTAAGAGGAAGAAAGATTAGCTTTTCTCGATGGAAAAAAGAAGCTGACTTTTTATTTAATCTATATTCAATTCTATTGAAACCATTAAAGAATATAATTTATTTGTTTTTCAAAGATCCACTTCCTTATTCACTTGTGAAGTTTAATTCCAGCTTAGACTGGAAATTTGGATTTGGGGGTGGTCGTATCGCTAATTTTGTACCAGAAGTTTTCTTTATAGCTCACAAAAAAGTTAGATAACTACTCAATCTAAAAAAAATCCTATAAAAATGTTTTGATTTGCAAAGCTTAGGCAAGGTTAAATCACAAGAAGGATTAACCAAATACTTTTTTGGAGGAAAGACTAGAAAATAAAATACCCATAAAAACATGACAGGCTAAAACAGAAAAAGCAACCCAGTATATACCATACTGAACCACAAAAAGAAGGCAAAAGGCAAATGAAATTGTATAAAAAATATCAAATTTAAGTGATACTTCGGGCATATTACTCGCATTAAGTAGTATTGATCCAAGTAACTTAAGCGAAATTGGAATAACGGAAATACAGATTAGAATCAAAACTGGAATTACCGGAACCCATTTCTCACCAAAAAATACTGGTACATAAAAGTATGACAAAGAAGCCTGAAGGATAACGACAACTGATATTGACAATAAAATGACTTTAAGATTTTTAAAGTATTCTCGTTTGAATTTTTGCGGTTTAGCACGAACATTACACAAGTGTGGATACAAGGCCCATAAAAATGTAGTTACAATATTCATTGTAATTCCAGATCCAGCATTAAATGCAAAATAGTAAAAACCAAGATTATCAACCCCTAAAAATTTTCCGACAACAAGATAATCAAGATTGCTTCTTAATTTATATAAAAAATCAGAACCTAGAATACTTATGCAATAGGTTACAATCGGTCTCCATTCTTTAAAAGTAATTGTTTTATCT